>NZ_JBAWAC010000355.1:0-9370 GCF_049589095.1 Haladaptatus sp.
GAACTGGTCCGAGCGTTCGCGCATGGTTTTCCGGAGCCAGGCCGCTTGATTATCGCTGGCACGAGAGACGCCGTCGTCGATATGGAACGGAACGAGTCGAAGCTTCTCGAAACGGTCGCCCTCGAGCAAGAGTTCGAACAAATAGCTATTGTGATTGCCAAGGTCGTCTTTGGTGCCGAAATCGTCGACCAGGTCGCCAGTGTCGTGGAGGATAAGGCCGTCACCGTACTGTTCGACGGCCTGAACGACGTGCGCGCTGTGGCCGTGAACGAGGTCCACACCCTGATCGACGAGCCAGTGACCGAACGCGACGAGTTGGTCGTTGGGTTTCTCGATCCAATTATCCCCCCAGTGAACCGAGACGACGAGAAGATCCGGCTCCGCCGATTTGGCGCGCTCGATGGCGTTCCCGACGACCCGTCGGGTCCGCTCGTTGTCGAGGTCCGTCTTTGCCCAAGCGATCCCCGGTCGATCATTAGTGGCGGCGTACACTTCGTATTTGTACGCGAACGACACGACAGCGACGTCGAGGTCACCAACCGAAAACGTGGCGGGCTCCCACGCCGCTGCTGGTGTTCTGCCGGTACCGGCGTTTTCGATACCATCCTCGTCGAGTGCGTCTATCGTATCCGTCAGCGCCACCGCCCCGAAATCCATCGCGTGGTTGTTCGCCAGATTCGTGAATCGGATGTTTCCAGCATCGAGTGCGGGAACTGCCCAGTCGGGATCGCCGCGAAAGTAGTATTTCTGATCGGGAAACCGTTCACCGCGCTTCGAGAGCGAGCACTCCAGATTGCAGAAAACACCATCCAGGGAGTCGAGTTGCGGCTTGAAATCCCCCCAGATAGTCGCCGGATCCACACCCTCCTCCCCGTAAATGCCATTGAGACCGCGTCCGACCATTGTGTCCCCGGCGAATCCCAGAGTCGTTTCGTGAGTCCCATCACCGTCGGTCGTGGTTTGGGCGCTGGTCGTGTCCCGCTTGGGAGCCTCGATATGGTAAGACGAACTGGTTCGATTGGCCGTGGTCGAACTGGCTATATTTCCGAGACACCCACTCATAATCCCAATACCGATAGTTGAGAGGTATGCCCGTCTGGTCCTGGCCATGATTACTGTGTCCTAATAAAAGGATAGTAATAATTTATATGGAAAGATAACATATCATTCTTGTTTGCCGAAACAGTTTAATCCGGATTATTCGAATCCCGGCATAGAATGGGACAGACCACTTCGCTTGCCGTGGAGTCGATGATCGAGGACCGACCCCGTTACGGCCGGACGGGCGACGATCACGAGGTGTTCGGACACGAGACGACCGAGCGTCCCGTAGGTGAACGGTAGATGGTTGGCGAAGCTCGCCATCCGGACACCGATACTGGTCCCCTCGACGGTGTCACAGTTCTCGATGCTTCCCGCGTCCTCGTCGGTCCGTTCTGTACCATGCAGCTGGGCGACCTCGGCGCGGACGTCATCAAGATCGAACAACCGGACGTCGGTGATCAGACGCGCGGGTGGCATCCACCGACGTACGGCGATTCGGACGAGAGCGCGTACTATCTCAGCGTGAATCGGAACAAGCGTTCGATGACGCTCAACCTTGCGAGCGACGACGGACGTGCGCTCTTCCGCGATCTCGCGAGCGAAGCCGACGTCGTCGTCTCGAACTTCCGTGTCGGCACGATGGAGGAGTGGGGACTCGATTATGCGACGCTCCGGGAGGACAATCCCGGCCTCGTCTACTGTGCCCTCTCGGGGTACGGTGAGTGGGGACCGGACAAAGACCGTCCCGCCTACGACCTCATCATGCAGGCGGAAGGCGGACTGATGAGCATCACCGGCGAAGCCGATGGTTCCCCCGTTCGGGTAGGCGTCGCCATCGCCGATATCGGCGCCGGGATGTACGCCACACAGGCCATCCTCGCGGCGCTCCTCGAACGCGAACTCGGTGACGGAACCGGCCAGAAGATCGATGTCTCGCTGCTCGACGGGCAGGTCGCGTGGATGAGTTACATGGCCTCGAACTACTTCGCGACGGAGACACCGCCGGAACGGATGGGAAGCAAACATCCGACCCTCGCGCCCTACCAGGCGTTCCCGACGGCGGACGGATACGTCGTCATCGCGGTTCCGTCGCCGAACCTCTGGCCGAAGTTCTGCACCGCCATCGACCGTGAGGACCTCATCGATGACGATCGATTCCGCGACAATGCCTCGCGCGTCGAGCATCGGGACGAACTCGATGCGCTCCTCGAACCGACGTTCGCGGAGTTCACGACCGCTGAAATTTTGGAAACGATGGACGACCACGGCGTCCCGGCGAGCGACGTCAAGGACATGCGAGATGTGTTCGACAATCCGCAGGTGAGCGCACGGGACATGCAGTGGTCGGTCTCCCACCCGACCGCCGGCAAGGTCGAGATGGCGGGGAGTCCAATGCACCTCTCGAAGACCCCAACGGAGGTTTGCACACACCCGCCGCTCCTCGGCGAACACACAGAAGAAATCCTTTTCGAATACGGGTATACGGAGGCGGATATCGAGCGACTGTTCGACGAGGGTGTTCTCTAACCGACTGTTACATCTCATCGATCGGCCCACTCGTCAGGCTGTTGGGCTTGCTGTACTAGTTCGTCGATGATGGCGTTCGTGTACGCGAGGTTCGTCGCGAGCGGGATATCGTGACCGTCACACACTCGTGAACCGCCTCGGGGTCACGCCCCGAGGCACTCGGCCTGCTCCGCCTGTAGAAACGGGTTGATATCCGGTTCGTGCGGTTAGGGGGTCACGGAGGAATATCACGGCCCGGCAGTCTATCGAACGACGTGGCGCGATTCGAGGACCCTACGCGCGATGGTCACGTGGCGAATTCCCCGGCAGTCGATTCGTCGTGTAGAGTCCCGCGAGGACGAGGACAACACAGCCGACGAGCGAGGCGAGTCCGATGAAAACGACGTCGAAGCGATAGCCAGCCTCGGTAAGCAGGCCGACGGTCGCAGTGCCGTTCGCCTCGACCAGCAAGGAAATGCCGGTGAACGCCGCGTAGACGACGCCACGGTTCTCGTCCGACAGCGAGTTGAGGAAGTAGGTGTCCAAGGCCGGAAACAGACTGTGTATCGTGTATCCGATGGCGACCGAGACGACGGTTAGCGGGATGATGCCACCGGCGGCAGTGAGCAAAACCACCGACACGACGAATCCCGTCAGTATCGCGAGGATGTACGGGATGATTGGGAGGCGGTCGGCCAGCCGCCCACCGAACCAGAACGCGGGCAGTCCGGCCGCGAACACGACGGTGAGGAGGAGGTTTGCCGTCGTCGTCGACACCCCCTTCGACGAGTGTAGATAGACGACATAGAAGTTGAACAAGCCCTGCCACAGGAATCCCGCGACGCCGACCATCAAGAGGCCGACTGCAACGAGCCGCCAGTGAGAGTGCACGGCGGACAGAAACGCGTGGTCGGGGACGGCTTCATCGGCGATTCGGGACCCTCGAACGATGCTCGCCAGTGCGATGCTGAAGACGATGGCGACGGCCGCAAGGAGGACGAACACCGTCCGCCACGAGGAGACGAACAAGATACCGACGACGATGGTGGGGGCGAGGACCGCCGCCAGTTGTGACGCTGCACCGTGGATGCCAACTGTTCGTCCGACTGAGTTTGGGTACAGTTCGGCGATCAGCGGCACGGCGGCGACGAAGTAAGCCCCGCTGGCGACGCCGAGCAGAAACGTTCCGATTCGAAGCGAAGCGATCGAATCCGCGACCGCGATGAGTCCCGAGGACCCGGCGAGGATGAAGCCCGTCGCGAGAACGGCCTGATACCGCGGGACGCGGGTGAGGACGTATCCCATCGGAATCCGCGGGAGTGCGGTGCCGAGCCACACCAGTGATATCAACACGCCGATGGTCGCCTGGTCGGTCGAAAAGGCCACCGTCAGGGGTTCGAGCAGCGGTGCGAAGACGGTTCGTCCGAAGTTCATCAGGAATACGAGCCCGCAAAGCGATCCAAACAGGCGACGTCTCACTACCGTCTATACCGAGTCGGGCGACTCAATCGTTGCGGAAACGGCAGGGGCCACGTTCGTGGCCGACAGGCCACCCCCGCTTGACTCAAGCCCAGTGCTGTAAACGCCAACGTAGGCTAGCACGGTGTACAGACACTATCGTCCCGCCTTCGACCGAGTGACGAGATGATCGAGAGAAACAATCAAACTGTGTGCTCACCCTCAATTCAGCTAAACGACTATTACGAATGACTATTCACTCGGGTCACTTACTTGGGCATAGATCTCGTTATCTGACTGCCAGATACGCACAGTAGCATCACAGACCTCGAACTCGATGGAAGGAGCGAATCCTTGGTGATGGGAAAACAGGCTATCGAGTGCCTCTGGATCAACTATATCGTAGAGTCGAAGATCGGCTTTATCAAGATCGATGCCATCGTATTGTAGTAATGCCTCAAGAGCAACAGCACTTGCTTGATTGGAGCGATGGCCATCAAGAGTCTTTGAAGTGGCAGTCACACTCATTTTCTCGGCCTTCGCTTAGAACGCTCCATCCATAAGTGTATTGGCTGATCAATACAATATCCAAACTGACTATAATCAGATAGCTCAACAGCTACATGTTGGCTAGAAGACTTCGATAAGAAGCGTCCGTTACAAACGGTAGGGATAATGAGCACTCATAGGATAGCCGAAGCAACCAGTAGATAGTAATCCATATTGTGAGAAATATCGTTTATACCCAGTGGCCATAGAATTCTAACAAAGCTATTCACTTAACTTGGTTGTCAAGTGTTTCGGGTGCCAGCAGTCTTTTCCAAGTCACACACGACACTAGAAGACGCACATGGCATCTGCGCTATTCATCGTAAGCGAAGAGGGGTACTGGGGCGAAGAATGCGTCGAACCATTGACGACGCTCGACGAAGCTGGATTCGACATCACTGTTGCGACACCGTCTGGTTCGAAGCCAGTCATCGACGACACGTCGATTGATCCCGACAATCCGTTCGTTGGTTCTGAAACCGCAGAAAAGGTCGAACAGGTCCACGAAACTGACGACCGACTCAATAATCCGATTCCGATCGCAGAAGCCACTGCCGAGGAGTACGATACGATCGTCTATCCTGGCGGACATGGAGTTGAGTGGGATGTCAATCAGGATCACCATGCCCGTTCACTGCTTCGAGAAACAATCGAAGGAGAAAACGGTAAAGTCCTCGTAGTCTGCCATACACTCGCCATTCTCGCCTTCGCACGAGATAATGAGGGACAACCACTTGCCAACGGCCGTGATGTCACTGGCTTCCCAAATGAGTGGGAAGCAGACCTCGTCGACGAAAACGATCGACTCCCTGACGGCAGGAAGCTTCCGTATTGGGTGGAAGACGAAGTTGAAGCTGCTGGCGGTAACTGGGATGCAGAACTTGACCAAGACGTAAGCGTTCGCGTCGATGGTGATCTCGTGACTGGACGAGGGCCACAGTCTTCCGGTGCTGCAGCCGAGACACTCCTTGATGAACTCTCTCGGTGAGGACAAAGAAAACAATTCAGTGGAGAACGGAATTTTCGAGCCGGTTGTTTCACCAAAATATAGTCATCGTGTTTGAAGTTGCCAGAAACCCCCAGGGTTGGATGATCTCACGATTATTGCTTTTGTTCTCGGCTGTCGTATTTCGATCAGACGTCTAGTAGGCAGAGAAGAATACGGGAGTTACACCGATCCAAGCTCGTCTGGCGAGTTGGACACAACGTCAATGCGGCCAGTCGCCTGAACAGAAGCTCCATGACAAAACCGGATCACCATACTGCCTACGCGGGCTGCTGCTCGGACACCGTTGACAGAGTTCTCAATAACAAGACAGTTAGAGGAAGAAACATCGAGCTCGGCAGCTGCATGCTCATAGAAGAAGGGTTCTGGCTTGCCAGGCAGATCGATATGTTCAGCACTCACCATCGATATCGCAGTGATGTGATCGCCAATCGCAATCACTGCGGACATCTGTTTGACTCGGAGCGTCGCGGCCCTCCTCCGGTTCCGACGGCGGGTCGAATTTCACAGTTTCGGGGGTGCAGTCACGACGATTCCGTCGTCCCGAAGGCGGCCCGCTCAAGGACCTTCCGCACGAACGGTCGCCTGTCGGATTCGTTCGGATAGAACAACAGGACGCTACCGTCGATGCGGTCGCTGATGTCAATCGAGAAGTGGCCGAACAACAGCATGTTCAGGGTCGAGTGGGGAATCGTGCCGAGGACGACGAGGTCAGAGTCGGTCGTGGCATCGACGAGCGTTCCGACGCGGTCGTCGGTGCGTATCAACTCCCATTCGGTCGAAACTTCTGACACGTTTTCGAGCCCTCGATAGAAGTCCTCTGTGGCATCGACTAGTTCGGGCGACGCGTCGTTTGCGAGTGCAGTGACGAAGCGGAGGGTCGCATCGCGATGGGTCGCAATCGCCATCGCCACGGACACCTTCGCCGCGTTGAAGATGCCGGGTTCGACGAGCACCGTTACGGTCGAGAGGTCCCCGAGTCCGCGATTCCGGAGGAATCCGACGTCACAGGAGGCGTGGTTCATGTACCAGTCGATGTCGCTGCCGAGCAACTCCGCGTGCAGGTAGTCGGGTTCCAGTTCGCCGAACACCACATCCGCGTCCATCTCATCGGCGGCGCTGACGACCGCGTGTCGCGGATTGTGGGTCACGAGTTCGTCGACGACGACCGACGTTTCCATCGACGGCAGCAACTCTGTGACTTGTTTTTCGAACGCGATGTCATCCTCCGATGATTCGACCATCGACGAGAGCGTCGTCTGCTCGGGGACCGGCTCTATCTTGGCGACTCGAAGCGTCCCGTCGTTCTTTGCGACGATGGACGCACCCATCCGAACGAGCGCCCGTATCCGGGACGGGTCAGTGTCCTCGCCGACGACGACGAGGACGTTCTCGTGACTGTCGGCGACCGCTCGCTCGGTTCTGTCGAGCGTCTGTTGGCCCATCGACCGTCGGAGCGCGTCGAGGGCGGCCCCCTCGCGGTCCGTCTTGTCCCGCCCGTAGAGGCGGTACCAACCGACGCCGAAGACGAAGATGCCGATTGCACCGATCAGCGGAATTAGTCCCAATTGTGTGAGCAACACAACGGTCCCGACCATGCCGAACAACTGCACCCACGGATAGCCCGGCGCGACGAATTCCGGGTCGTACCAGTCCAGCGAACTCTCCCGAAACGCGACGAGGGCGACGTTGATGAGGCCAAACACGACGATTTGGAACGCGCTGGCCAACTTCGCCAACTCGTTGACGGGGACGAACGCGATGAGGACGAGCAGGACGACGCCGGTGAACGCGATGGCGGCGACCGGCGTCTTGAACCGATCATTGATTCGACTGAAGCGGTGGGGAGCAAGCGAATCTCGGCTCATCGCGAGCGGATATCGGGACGATGAGAGAATCCCCGCGTTCGCCATGCTCGTGAGCGCGAGAACGGCGACGACCGCGACGGCGAGGCGAGCGGATTCGCCCGCGAACTGGACGGCTGCGGCGGCCATTGGCGTCAGGTTGTGATGGAGCGACTCGGGCGGCGTGACGCCGACGATGACGAACACCGTGAGCGTGTAGAGGAACATCATCAGGACGACCGAGCCGAGGATTGCGCGCGGGATAGTGCGCCCCGGATTTTCGACCTCCTCGGCCACGCTCGCGATCTTGGTGACGCCCGCATAGGAGACGAATACGAATCCGGTCGCCGCGAGGAGTCCCCCGCCGCCGTGCGAGAAAAAGGGGTGGTAGAGATCACCATCGACGTACGTGCTCCCGTCGGCGACGAAGCCGACGAGCGAGAGCACGACGACGCTGACGATGGTCGCCTGTAATCTGCCGGTTTGTTTGACACCCACCATGTTCACGGCGATGAGCAGCAGGGCGATTCCCAATCCCACGCCAGTGAGGAGGCCGGGTGGAATCTCTACGAGCAAGAGGAGGTACGCGCCGAGGCCGACCAGCGCGAACGCGCTCTTGAAAATCAGCGAAAACCACGCGCCGATTCCGGCGATGGTTCCGGGAAGCGGTCCCATCGCCCGGTCGATGTACAGGTAAGTTCCGCCCGCCTCGGGCATGGCAGTCGCCATCTCTGCCTTCGAGATCGCCGCGGGAAGGACGACGACACCGGCCAAGAAGTACGCCAGTATGACCGCCGGTCCCGCCTTCGCCGCCGCGAGGCCGGGCAGAACGAAGATGCCGCTCCCGACCATCGCACCGATGCTGATGGACGTCGTCGATACCAGACTGAGGTCACGTTCGAGGTCCTTGGGCACGGTTTATCCCATTGACACGGCCAGGCGCTGTAATGTTACCGTCCCACCGAGACAGGACCGCCGGACCACTCGCCATCGGGTCGAAAGTGGTCACTCTCTCACCGAGGACTACCAGAAAACAAATGCGGCGTCGTTTCGCACGACGTCGCCGCTACATCGTTGTCGTGGTCGTCTTCGTCTTGCTCGAGGCGTCGACCGTCGGCAAGAGGTCAAAGGCCTGCGCTTTGTCGTTCGTCTGCAGGAGCCCGACGGCGAACGCCGAAACCACCGTACCGCTTTCGAGGGTCACGTCGAACGTGGCGGCGGCCTCGTTCGTACCTGCGGGTCGGATCTCGATGGTGTACGACCCCGCGGGCACCTCGACGTAATCGCTGGCGTTGCCGAACTCCAATCCTTTGATGAGGACGTTGCCGTCCGCTGCAATATCAACGGCTGGTGCATCGGGCGAGAGGTGGACCGCCCGCAAGCGCGCCTGGTCTCCGGACGGCACTTGGTTCTCGTCGACGAACACAAACGCCTGCGGGCTGTCGAGTGTTCCCCCGGCAGCGATCGTGTAATCGGTGTTCGCGTCGAGGGTCACCTGCTCGTCAATGACCGCGCTCCCCCGCCCTTGCCCCGCTGGCGCGACCTGTATGGTGTGCTTCCCCGCGTCGAGGTCGAGATAGTCGCTCACATCTTTGAACGCGACGTTCTGCAGGACTCGATTTCCGTCGACGTAAACGTCCACTTCCGGGGCGTCCGGAATTGCGTGGATGACTCGGACGCGACTCGCGTTCCCGTTGTGGCTGCTCGTCATCTCCTGGGCGCTCGAAATCCCCCCAAGAATGGGTATGCTGCTCACGCCGATGGCTTTGAGTACCTGACGTCTGGTTTGCTTCATTTTGGTTCCCCCAACCGGTACTTGACTTGTTGGCTAAAAATGATATTCCCGGACCAGTTTGGTTGGGTCATCGTCATACGAACATCTATCCGGCACTCGGACAGGGTCGTTCAAGTGTGTTTACATAATCATATCTCTATAAGAGATTTCTATCAGATTCGCCAATGA
>NZ_JBAWAC010000356.1:0-4194 GCF_049589095.1 Haladaptatus sp.
GAGTCCCATCCTCTTTCTTGTACTCGAACGGTTTGTATGGGATGTCCGATCCGATAATGATCTTGTCGCCGTTACTGCCGGTAATCGTACTTACGCATCCGGAGAGTGCCAACGCGGAGAACGCGCCACCACTCGCTTTGAGGTAGGTCCGTCTATCCATGCTATGAAAACATATAGCATAATTATATTAGCTTTGCGTCTCAGTTCCGCTCGAATCTTTGGATTAGAAAAACAATCCCGGTATCTCCTGAGAATTGTGGTGGTGAACGAGTTTGTTACCAAATTTTGCCACAAAATGAAACGTTTGTGGTAATTATTCCGTCCTGCCGAGTTGCCACCACAGCCTGAGAACGCGATAACCCATGAAACCCCCGTCTCGGAGGACATCGACCGTCGTGTCCCGGCCGGGGTTCCATACGACCGGGAACTCGTGAATCCGGTAGCCCATCCGTTGAGCGCGTATCAGGAGTTCGGTGTCCCAGAACCAATGGCGGTTCTCGACGGTCGGGAGGAGGGCATCGAGCGCCGTTCGGTCGAACGCCTTGAACCCGCACTGGTGGTCGTGCACCGACGAGGAGAGACACGTCCTGACGAGGCCGTTGTACACGCGACTGGCGGTGCCGCGTTTCAGCGAGCGGTTCGCTTGGCTGCCCGGAAGGAGACGCGACCCAGTCGCAACGTCGTACGGTCCGACGCGGACGCTCTCGACCAGTTCTTCGAGGTGTTTCATGTCCGTGGCGAGGTCGGTGTCGATGTAGCCGACGACGTCGCTTTCGACCGCCTCGAACACGCGCGAGAGCGCCGCACCGCGCCCTGCGCGGTTCTCGCCGTGGAAGTGCCGGATTCGGTCGTGGTCGCGCGCGAGCAGCGCGGCTATCTCGGGCGTCTCGTCGGTACAGCCGTCCTCAGCGATCACCACTTCGAACGAATCGGAGGGGAGAAACCCCGCCAGCGTCTTGATCGTCGCTTCGGCCGCGCTGGCGATGGTCGATGCTTCGTTGTAGGCGGGTAGGACGATGCTCACCTCGGGAACGTCACCGGTCATCTCACTGGGTCCACTCGTCTCGTCCGTCTCATTGGTCCCATTCGACCCACTCATCTCACTGGTCTCACTCGACTCACTCATGTGCGCGATTCACCCCCGAAGGTCGGAGCACCGCTCGCCGCGGGTGTCGTCGTCAGTTCGATGGGAACGTGGAGTCCGACGAGCGAGAGCAGGATTCCGACGCCGACGACGCTCCAGTAACTGATCAGCCGGTTGAGGATGGTGACCGCCGCGACGGCCGTCGAATCCACGCCGACCCAGCCGAGGACGAACGCGATACCGACTTCCGTGACGCCAAGCCCGCCGGGGGTCACCGGAACGGACGAGAGCAGGACGGCGACAAGCGCGGTGACGAACGCGCCTGCGATGGGAAGCGACACGCCGATGGCGACCGCGACGAGGTACATGATTACCCCCTCGATGATCCACCCGACGGCGGTGTAGCCGACGAGGGTCGGAATCCGGTCGAGTGACTCGACCGTTCCCCGCCGGAGATGGACGTAGTAGCGCCGAAATCGGGTCGGGATCAGTCGTTCGACAGTCCTGTTGGAGTGGCGCAACGCCAACACGCCTGCGAGTCCGAGTCCCGAGAGAGCCGCGCCGACGAGGAGTGCGTTCACGACGAACGACGGGAAATCACCCCAGAAGGCGAACAGGGTCGAGATTCCCAGAACGACGACCAGAACGGAGAAGTCGACGACTCGCTCGGTCAGCACCGTCCCGGCCGTGACGCCGAACTCGACGTCCGCCGAACGTCGGAGCAGCGAGCAGCGATACACGTCGCCGAGTCTCGCCACTGTGATGCAGTTGACGAACCATCCGAGGTAGATGATGCGCGTCAGTTCGGCGACGGTCCCGAGCGCTCCGGTCGCGGTCAGTTCGTACCCGGCGTTCCGCAACAGCGTCTGCCATCGGAGCGAACGGACGAGCGACAGCGCGTGGAACACCACCAGCGCGAGTAGAAACCAGAGCAGATCGGTCTCGCCGAGGTAGCCGATGACTGAATTCCAGTCGATATCGGCCATACTCCACGCGGTGAGCGCCAGCAGTACGCCCGCGAAGAGGATAGACAGAAGGTTCTTGGGGGTCCCGAACCGGCGCACGATGGATAGCCGTTCGCCCATCAGTTGCTCACCGCACTGGTGCAGTTGTAGAGGGTGCCCGCGGATCCCGACTGGTTGCCGTCGGACGACTGGTACTCGTCGCTGGAAACGACGGTACAGCTGTTTTCGACCCACTGGGACACCCCGTTTTGCTGGCTACCACCGAAATTCATCGCCCCGGAATCGGCGATCCTGTTGAAATTCGTCCCCCCGGAACTCGCGTTCCCGCCGTTCATTCCCGATGGAGCGTTACCCCCTGCACCGCCGCCCATGCGACCGCCGACGAGGACGTATTTGAGTTCGCCGCTCCGGACGAGTGAGGCGAGTTCGCTCTTGGTCATGACGGGGTCGCTCCCGCCGAACCCGCCGAGCGAGATGATGGGTTCGTCGCTGTTCAGCATCAAGGGGGCGATGCTGTTCGCTCCCGAATCCCCGGCCACCAGATACGTTGCGTTACCCTGGTGAGCTTCCAAATACGACAGCAGCGCGGTGTTCGCCTCGCTGTTTACACCGCCGGATCCCGAACCGGATGCACCGCCCCCGCCGGGGAATCCGGAAGCGTTCGACGGTCCCGCGAACTGACTGCCGTTTCCGGCGGTACTGTTGTCGAACGAGGCGTTCTCACCGAACCCGGACGGGGGTGAGCCGTTGCCCATTCCACTCGGCCCGCCGCCACCGAACGCGCTGGACGACGGACCCGCCGAGGGGATGGAGACGTTCGTCCCCGACGCGATGGACATCGAACCCCAAACCGTCGGCGCGACGAGAAGGACGACGAGACCGAGCGCCGTCGCGGTCCCCATCGCGGACCGCCAACGACGGTCGGTTCGTCGGCGAACCCGTCCGACCACGAGCGCCGCCGCGACGATGACGACACCACCCACGATGACAGGAGTGAGCGTTTGGCTGTAGGAAGGATATCGCGACAGGATGTACGCCTGAACGGCCGCGGTCCCGAGCAGCGTCGCTGGCAGTAGCCATCCGAGGAGGTTGCTCGAATCAGTGTTCCAGTACTCGTCCCATAACTCAACCAGCCCGATGCCGACCAACGCGGCGACAGGCGGGGCCAACATGACGAGGTAGTAGAGGTGGAAGAACCCGGCGACGCTGAAGAACGTCGCGGCCGTGAGGAACCATATCCCCCACAGAACGACCGACCGGCTCCGACCGTCGAACGGCCACTGACCGCGCTGTCGGTAAACGAGCAGTACCAGCGCGACGACTGCCACCGGCAGCAACCAGCCGATTTGCCCGGCGAGTTCCCCGTTGAACAGCCGAAGCGGCCCGATGGCTCCGTGACTGAAGCCGCCGCCACCGCCGCCGAATCCACCACTGCTACTGCCGCCATCGATGCCGCCGCCACCCATTCCGGTGAGGCGTTCGATACCGTTGTAGCCGAAAATCAGGCTAAAGATGGAGTTGTTGTCGGTCGATCCGATGTACGGGCGCTGGCTGGCTGGCGTCAGCGCAACGACGGTGGCCCACGCGAACGAGACGACGAACAGGACGCCCGTCGAGAGCACGAGGTCGGTGATGCGTCGACGTATGGACACCTCCGCGCCGAGCAGGTAGACGAGGTAGAACGCCGGGAGTACGAGGTAGGCCTCCATCATCTTGATGTTGAAGCCGAGACCGACCGCGGCCGCGGAGGCGAAGAGCCACCGTCGGCGACCGGTTTCGGCCGCACGGAGCACGAAGTACGCCCCGCCGAGTACGGCGAGGACGACGAGCATGTCGGCGGTGTTGTTTCGGCTCGTCGGGATGACGACGGCCGTCAACGCCATCGTCAGCGCGGCGGCAAGTCCTGCACGCGAACCGAACGTCCGGCCGACGATACGATACAGCAGCGCGATCGACAGCACGCACGCGATCGCTTGTGGAAGTATCAGACTCCAGCCGTGGAACCCGAACAGCCACGTGCTTGCCGTCTGAATCCACAGACCGAGCGGCGGTTTATCGACGGTGACGAACCCGGCATCGAACGAGACGAAGAAGAAGTTGTGCCAACTCGTGAGCATGTTTTTCACGGCTGCCGCGTAATAGAGG
>NZ_JBAWAC010000357.1:0-2576 GCF_049589095.1 Haladaptatus sp.
TCCTCGTCCGAGAGGTGGTGCATGGCGAAGTTCGATACCACGATGTCGACGCGAGCGCCGCGAGCGTCGGCTCGGGGCGTCTCCGACGACCCGGTGTCCACGTCCTCGTCGACGTTCGGGTCACGGAAGCGACCCTCGCCGAACTCGACGTTTCCGATGTCGTTCTCCTCGGCCTTCGTTCGCGCCTCGTCCATCATCCCTTCGCTGATATCACGGCCGATGACGTGCTTCGCGTCGGGGGCGAGCGCGAGGGCGATCGCGCCCGTGCCGGTCCCCAAATCGAGGACGACGTCGTCCGCACCGGGGTCGGCGTGCTCCACAACCAAGGAAACACAAGCGCGATACTCCTCGCTGTCCTGAGAATCGTCGTAGTCGCCAGCGATGTCCGAAAAGCGGTCGGCGTGTTCCTCAATCGTCTTCTTCATATCGCCCACGTTTCACGCCGGGCGCAATGAAATCGTCGGACTGAATCGTCCGGTTTCGGTCGGCGAGGTTACCCCACTCGCGCAAGCCGTCCTCGATCTGTTCGGGAGAAAAACCGATGACTTCGCCGACGGCCGTGAGTTCGCGGGGTGCTCGCAGTTCGAGATGTGTACGCGGGTTGGCGCTGACGACGAACGGGGCGTCGTATTTGACCACCAACTCGCGGAGTTTCCGGAGGTCCTTGATGGTCTGCACTCGCGGCCCGCCGTCGGTACGGAGGACACGGGACAGGTCGAATTCGATGCGAACGCCGTGTTCGGCGGCGGCCTTCGCCAGCACGTGATTGAAATCCCCGCGACCGCGCATCGGGTGGGCCAACACGTCGATTCGCTCCTCCTCGACGGCGAACCGGTTGAGCTTCGCCGTGCCGCCGTGGAGCAGGAGGATCGTCGCCTTCGGGCGAAAGTTACCGACGTGGCCGCTGGCCTGCGATGGGTTGTCGGCGCGGATTTCGAGGCCGTCCACCACGTCCACACCGTACTCGTCGCTGACGGTCTCGGCGTCGAATTCCGCCCGTGAATCGCCGTGATTGCGGACGACGACGCCGTCGAACTCGTACTCACTCGCCGTGGCCGCAAACCGCGCGACAGTAGCTTCCCCATCCGGGACGGCGTGGACGCCCTCGTACATTCTCGTGTTCGAGTGCGGGGTGGTGAGACTTGGTGCTTGCGACTCTCGGTCCACGGGGACGGCGTCACCGGGAGTCGGAACTGATTAGCCGCTCCAGCCAAACCGGAGTGGTAAGCCCAAGGGGTTTTCCCGTCTCAACCCGGAAGGAAGGTTCAATAACAGAATGGATAACCAGCCACCGACCTCCGCGACCGCCGACGAGCCGCCAGGGGCAGACATCGAATGGTGTCACCAAGCGGTTCAAGGTGTCTCCCGCACGTTTGCCATCACTATCGACCTGCTCGATACGCCGATGGCCGACGCCATCTGCGTCGGATACCTCCTCTGCCGTGTCGCGGACACCATCGAGGATGCGGGCCATATCCCGCCCGCCGAACAGACGAGCCTCCTCCACCAGTACGACGCCGTCCTCGACCCGTCCGATGCGACGACAGTTGAGGAGTTCCGCGAGGCTGTAGACGAGTGGATTCCCGACGATACCGACGGCGACGACGCCGATTGGTCCGTCGTCAGTCACGCCCCCCGCATCGTGCGGACGTTCGGTACGTGCTCTCCCTCGGTCCGGCAAGCGGTTCGACCGCCGGTGCGTGAACTCGTGAACGGGATGGCGATGTTCGTCGAACGGTATGCCGACACGGGTGGACTTCGAATCGGAAGTAGAGCCGAACTCGAAGAGTACTGCTACTACGTCGCGGGAACCGTCGGTGAACTCATCACGAACCTCGTCTGCCAGGATGCGGATTCGGCGCAGGCGAGCCGTCTGCGCGAGACCTCGGAATCGTTCTCGCTCCTCCTCCAACTCGTCAACGTGACGAAGGACGTGTACGTGGACTACCACGACGAGAACAACGTGTACCTTCCCGAGACGTGGCTTGACGAGGCCGATGTCCCGCAGGACGAACTCTGTGACCCCGAACACGAAGACGACGTCGCGGACGTCGTCGCCCGAACCGCGGACCACGCACACAGCTTTACCGACGACGCCCAGACGTATCTGGAGACCATGCCGCGCGAGCGGGGCAACCGACTCGTCGCGTGGACTATCCCCTACCTGCTTGCGGTCGGGACGCTCCGCGAAGTCAGAAAGCGACCGGAGGACGCGCTTCGCCGAGCGGGTATCAAGGTTTCACGCGAGGAGGTGCACTCCCTCATCGCGTCCCTCTCCAGCGGCGTCGAACGCGAGACGCTCGGCGAACTGCGGCGGACGATCTCCGAGAGGCCGTTTCACCGGTCGTCGAATTCGATTTAGCGACCGATTTCGACGGGAGCCGGAAGACGACCGACGGCGTCCGTAACCCACCCGGACAGTAAGAACACCCACGCCGTCGTACAGGCGACGCCGAATCCGACCGCGACGGCCTCGATGGCGAACGGCGGCCGTCCGCCGAACGCGTTTCCGACGACGACGGACGCGACGGAGACGACGATAATCGGCCAACCGAGGACGAGGCCGAGGAGGCGGA
>NZ_JBAWAC010000358.1:0-2252 GCF_049589095.1 Haladaptatus sp.
CTTCTCGTCGTGATAATAAATATCGTACAGGACTTCCTGTACACCATAATCGACCCCCGTGTCGGTTACGACGGAGGTGCATAACATGAGTACAAATTCCGCTATTCGAGAGGAAAAATCCCTCCGCGAACGTATCGCAGACAACCCACGACCGGCGGCCCTTTGGTTCGCCGGATTCCTCGTGCTCCTCGCACTCGAATTCGGTGCGCTCTGGGGCATGATAATGGCAGTTCCGTGGGCCACGTTTGTCAATAAACTGGCGTTCCTCAAACCGATCGCCGCACCGTTTGCGACCTTCGGTGACGCACTGGCGAACTTGCCGACGTTACTTACGAGGGACATTTTCGACAACACCGGCTGGCAATCCCCGTCCGGTGGATGGAAGGGCACGTTCCTCGGACTGTCCCCGGCAGTCGTCTGGGCCATCCGCGTCGTCCTGATCTACGCCTATACGCTCGGGTTCCTGTACTGGGTCTGGCGTGGCTATCTCACGTTCCGGGAGCACTATCGGTACGCCGATTGGACGCCCCGTGACGACATGATCTCCCGATTCCGACACAACACGTGGGGTCTGTTCGGATTCATCGTCGTCTTCATGTTCGTCGTGATGGCCATCTTCGCTCCCTCGCTGGGAACGACGACGGTCGAACACAACATCCAGAACCCGTTCTCCTACAAGATACACTATCTCGACAAGGATACGGGACAGGTCAAGGAAACCCTCATCGGCGATGCGAACTTTGGCTCGCGCTCGCGAGGAGATAGCGGAAACGTCGGTCCGATGACCTACGACGACTACGGGAGATTCCATCCGTTCGGCACGTTACCGACCGGGAAGGACTTATTCACCTTCATGATGCACGGAGCTCGCATATCGCTGTTCATCGGCTTGACCTCCATCGTGGTGAGTGGTCTCATCGCAACGTCGTTCGCGCTCCTGACGGCGTACTACAAGGGTCTCGTCGACCTCGCCGGCGTCATCATCGGTGACTCCATCATGTCCATCCCGCGTCTGTTGTTGCTCCTCCTGCTCTCGTACGTCCTACGGGGGACGTGGCTCGGGCAGATTTACAACGGCGCCCTATTGTTCGCACTGTTGTTCGCCGCAACTGGCTGGCCGTTCCTCTGGCGTGCGGTGCGCGGGCCTGCGATGCAGGTCTCCGAACAGGAGTGGATCGACGCCGCAAAGAGCTTCGGGCAGAGCCCGGTTACGACCATGAAGAAGCACATGGCACCGTACATCCTCGGATACTTGCTCGTCTACTCCTCGATGACGCTCGGCGGTATCATCATCTCCGTCGCGGCACTGACGTTCCTCGGTCTCGGTATCACTGCCCCGACGCCCGAATGGGGCCGTGCGGTCGACGTCGGACAAGCTTACACGACGACCGCTTCGTGGCACATCTCGTTCATTCCGGGTGTGCTCATCGTGCTCATCGTCACCGCGTTCAACGCACTCGGTGACGGTATCCGTGACGCGGTCGACCCACAGAGCGAAACGGGTGACGACGGCGGTGCTGAAGTCGCCGCGACAGGAGGGAGTGGTGCATAATGGCGTCGAGCCAACAACCCACGTCAATCGCCGACAAGGAGCCGATTCTGTCGGTCGAAAACCTTCAGACGGCCTTCTTCACGGACAAGGAGGTCATCCGTGCCTGTGACGGCATTTCGTTCGACATCAAGCCCGGAGAGACGGTCGGTATCGTCGGTGAATCCGGGTCCGGAAAGAGCGTCACCGCACGCTCGATCATGGGTCTCATCAAATCGCCCGGACGCATCCTCGATGGCAGCATCCGTTTCAAGGACGAGGAACTGACGTGCAAATCGGAAAAGGAGTACCGACAGATCCGCGGCGGTGACATCGCGTTGGTGTTCCAGGACCCACTGACGAGCCTGAACCCCGTCTACAGCGTCGGGAACCAGATCAAGGAGGCACTCCGTCTCCATCAAGATATGACCGGAACCGCGGCGACAAAGGAGGCTATCAATCTCCTCGAAGCGGTCGGTATCCCCGACGCCGGTCGCCGCATCAAGGAGTACCCACACGAGTTCTCCGGCGGGATGCGTCAGCGGGCGGTCATCGCCATGGCGCTCGCGTGTGACCCCGAACTGCTCATCTGTGACGAGCCAACGACGGCGCTCGACGTGACGATTCAGGCCCAGATCCTCGAACTGCTGGATGAACTCCAGGAGGAACGCGACCTCGCGATCATGTTCATCACGCACGACATGGGCGTCATCGCGGAAATCGC
>NZ_JBAWAC010000359.1:0-2064 GCF_049589095.1 Haladaptatus sp.
CGTCAACGCCGCAATCGAGGAGGAGCTTCCGATAATCGAACCGGAGCGTCTCTACGAGGCGTCCCGGTACCTGCTCGACGCGGGTGGAAAACGTCTCCGACCGACGGTCCTCCTGCTCGTCGCGGACGCGCTGGCGGACGTCGAACCCATGTCGGAAGCCTATCGGAAGTTCCCGGCACTCGACGGCGGTGAGGTGGACGTGATGGCCGCGGCGGTGAGTATCGAGGTCATCCAATCGTTCACGCTCATCCACGACGATATCATGGACGACGACGACCTTCGTCGCGGCGTGCCGTCGGTTCACCGCGCGTACGACACCGAGACCGCGATTCTGGCCGGTGATACGCTCTATTCGAAGGCGTTCGAAATCATGCTGGAGACGGGAGCCACACCGGAGCGCTGTGTTACCGCACTCGACATACTCGCGTCCACCTGCACGAAGATCTGTGAAGGGCAGGCGCTCGACGTGTCCTTCGAGGAACGGCCGGACGTCCTTCCGGATGAGTATCTCGAAATGATCGAGAACAAGACGGCCGTCCTCTACGGGGCGGCGGCGAAAGTTCCCGCCGTGCTTCTCGGTGCGGACGAGGAAACCACCGAGGCGTTGTACCAGTACGGTATCGACGTCGGACGGGCGTTCCAGATTCAGGACGACGTCCTCGACCTGACCGTCCCGAGCGAGAAACTCGGCAAGCAGCGAGGAAGCGACCTCGTCGAGAACAAACAGACCATCATCACGCTCCACGCCCGCAATCAGGGCGTGGACGTGGACTCGTTGGTCGAAACCGAGACGGTCGGCGACGTGACGGAAGCCGAAATCGACGCCGCCGTCCAGCGACTCGAAGCCGCCGGAAGCATCGACTACGCCACGGAAAAGGCACAGGAACTCGTCCAACGCGGTAAGGACCACCTGGGCGTGCTCCCGGACAACGAATCGCGCTTCCTGCTCGAACAGATCGCCGACTATCTCATCGAACGCGGCTACTGAAATTTCCCATTTTTTCGGACGCCGAACGGAGAGCGACGGCTCTCTCGACTATCTCTCGACTCTCGTTAGACCGGCTTCTCGACCCACGCCGATTCGCGGGAGTTTTGAGACGGGCGGGAATAGGAATTCGTAATGGACGACGAGTTACGGACGGAGATCGAGACGGAGGCGGAGAAGCACGCGCTGTTCAACGCGCTGAAACACGACAGCGACGCTGACGTCGGAGCTATCATGGGGTCGCTGATGGGGGAGAATCCCGACTTCCGCGAGCACGGGAGCGAAGTGCCGGGCATCGCCGGAAAGGTCGTCGCACAGGTGAACCAACTGGACGGCGACGAGCGCCGCGACCGACTGGAAGAACTGGACGCCGAACTCGTCGAGGAACTGGACGCCGAGGACGAGGAGGACGACCAAGTGCTCCCCGACCTGCCGAACGCGGAGGAATACGATGAAATTCGGATGCGCTGTGCGCCGAACCCGAACGGCCCGTGGCACATCGGCCACGGACGGATGCCTGCCGTCATCGGGACGTACAAGGACCTCTACGACGGCGAGATGCTGGTGCGGTTCGACGACACCGACCCGGAGACGAAGCGCCCGGACTTGTCGGCCTACGACGCGATTCTTTCGGACATCGACTACCTCGGTTTCGAACCGGACGAGGTCATCAAGGCCAGCGACCGCCTCGAAACCTACTACGACCACGCCCGCGACCTCATCGAGAAGGGCGGCGCGTACACCTGCTCCTGTTCCGGCGAGGAGTTCTCGAACCTGAAGAACGACGCGGAGGCGTGCCCGCACCGCGACAAGGATATCGAGACGACGATGGCAGAATTCGAGGACATGATTGCGGGCGAATATTCGTCCGGCGAGATGGTGCTCCGCGTGAAGACGGACATCGAGCACAAGAATCCCGCCCTGCGTGACTGGGTGGCGTTCCGCATCATCGATACGCCCCACCCCCGCCCCGAGGCCGCCGACTACCGCTGCTGGCCCATGCTCGACTTCCAGTCCGGCGTCGACGACCATCTGACGGGCATGACCCACATCATCCGCGGCATCGACCTGCAGGATTC
>NZ_JBAWAC010000360.1:0-4625 GCF_049589095.1 Haladaptatus sp.
CCGTGCGATGGCCATCGCCTCCAGCGCGTCGTCTTCGTTCGAGGTGACGATGGTGCCGTTCGACACCTCGTCCATGCGGTGGCCCGCGCGGCCCACCCGCTGAAGCAAGCGAGCGACTTCACGCGGGCTCTGATACTGGACGACGTGGTCGATTCGCCCCACGTCGATGCCCAGTTCCATCGAGGAGGTACAGAGTAGGGCGTCGAGTTTTCCGGCCTTGAAGCGGTCCTCCACGTCGATTCTGGCCGCCTTCGAGAGGCTACCGTGGTGGACGCCGATGTTCGTCCCGAGTTCCTTGAACCGCGACCCGAGCGCCTCGGCTGTCTGGCGCGTGTTGACGAAGACGAGCGTCGAGTCGTGGGTCTCGACGATGTCACGAATCGCCCGGACGTGGCTGGCGATGTCCGGATTCGTCATCAACTCGCCCGCCAGTCGCTCGTCTTTCTCGGTGATCTCGGGTTCGTGTACCCGGAAATCCACCTTGCTCCCGGCGTCCACCTCGATGATTTCGCAGCCGCGATTTCCGGTGAGAAACCTGCCGACCTCCTTCGGATCACCGACGGTCGCCGAGAGGCCGATTCGCTGGAACTCACCTGAAAGCTCTTGGAGGCGCTCCAGCCCGATGGTCAGTTGTGCGCCGCGTTTCGCGCTGGCGAGTTCGTGCACCTCGTCAACGACGACGTGATGGACGTCCTCCAGTGCCGTCCGCAACTTCGACCCCGTCAGCATCGCCTGCAGCGTCTCGGGCGTCGTCACCAGCACGTCCGGCGGATCGTTCGCCTGCTTCTGGCGCTGGTAGTCAGTCGTGTCGCCGTGGCGCACGTCGATGTCGATGTCGAGCGTGTCACCCCACCACTCCAGTCGTTCGCGCATGTCGCGGTTCAGCGCCCGAAGCGGCGTGATGTACAGTACCGAAATCCCAAAGCGTGGCTCCGCCTCCACTACCGCATCGAACACCGGCAACATCGCTGTCTCGGTCTTCCCGGTTCCGGTCGGTGCGATGACGAGTCCGTGCTTCCCCTCGGCGAGGGGCGGAATCGCGCGCTTCTGGGGTTCGGTCGGCGTGGAGAAACCTCTCTCCGAGAGCGCCGCCCGCACCTCGTCGCCGAGTCGCGCGAAGGCCGCAGAACCCGCGGCCCGCCTGTCCTGCATCGTATTTCGGTTAGGGAGCGAAGCGAATTAAGCACGTTGCCCATTGAGTATGTTGCGGATAGTTTGAGACGGTTGGCGAACCGGTTCTTCATCCTGTAAAATCTGACGACTAAAATTAAATAGTATGGTTAGGATTTTGGACTATGCAATATCTCTACCGTGCGAGGGTGTATTTCGGCCACGTACTGATTTTCAATCTCTTCACAACGCCCCTCATTTTAGCGGGAATGCATCGACCTGGTGGACTCTCACTTTTGGGGTGGCTTCTCGTGTTGGGCGTCCTGTTCGGAAATTCTATCCTGTTATTCTACAATATTGAAAATTTCATCATCGCTGTCTCGAATACTGCATCTGAATCCGAGGACAGCGATAACAGGGTCCAATTCTTCGATTGAAACGCAAAACCGGTTTTCCCGCTCACCTCGTTTGACTTCGGTTCGGGTCGATCCCGTCTACGGTTCCACGACCAACTTCCCGAGGAAGCTCTCTTCGAGCACGTCGCGCTGTGCCTCGTCCACATCGGAGAGCGAGTACGTCCCGTCGATTTCGGGGACGACTTCGCCGTCCGCGACGAGGCGGGCCAGTCGCTCAAGCACCGCCGAGATGTCCGGCGTGTTGAACATGCTCATCAGCGTTATCGTCAACTCCTTCGAGCGCGCGGCGGAAACGTTCTCGAATCCTGCCTCGGCGTCGGTGTTGCCGATGCCGACGATGCGCGCGCCCAGCGCCGCCACGTCAGCGTCGAACTGGAGGTAGTCGTCCAGTCGGTGGTCGAGAATCACGTCAGGGTTGCCCGCCTCCTCGACTGCTTCCGCGAGGTCGTCCCGGTGGTAGTCGAGGACCGTATCCGCGCCGACGGCTTCGAGACGTTCGTGGTACTCCTCGCTCGCGGTGGTGACGACGCGCGCCCCGGTGGCGGCCGCGAGTTGCACGGCAACGTGTCCGACGCCGCCGCTGCCACCGTGGACGAGGCAGGTTTCGGCCGGTTCGAGGTTTCCGTGGTCGATGAGCGCCCGCCACGCCGTGACGCCGACGAGGGCGACCGCCGCACCTTCGTCGAACCCGACGCCGTCGGGGAGACGGGCGACCGTGTCGGTCGGCGTCGTGACGTACTCGGCACAGGTTCCCTGTCGGCTGTTTCCGAGACCGGTTCCGAATACGCGGTCGCCGACGTCGAACGCCTCGACTTCGTCGCCGACGGCCTCGACCTCGCCCGCGAAATCCGACCCCGGAATCCACGGGAGGTCGCCGGGTCGATACGATCCCTCGCGGAAGTACGTGTCGACGGGGTTGACCGTCGCGGCGCGAACCGCCACGAGGAGTTCGTCATCCTCGGGTTCCGGTCGGTCGATCTGTTCCACCTGTAGCACGTCCGGTCCGCCGTGTTCGTGATAGCGTACTGCTCGCATGTGAAGGGCAACGAAGGGAAGGAAAATAAGTCCGCAGGGGTGAGTTGTGGGTATGTCAACATCGGATTCACCACAGCACATCGCCCATCGTGGTTTCGCTGACGACTACCCGGAGAACACGCCCCTCGCGTTCGAGAACGCGGCAGCGCACGCGGACGTGATCGAGATGGACGTTCAGCGTTGTGGATCGGGCGAACTCGTGGTTTTTCACGACGCGAAACTCGGACGGCTGACAGACAGCCATGGGACGGTGCAGGACACCCCGTGGTCCGAGCTTCAGGAACTGACGATACTCGATTCCGACGAGACCGTTCCGCGACTCGAAACAGCGCTCGACGCGGTTCCGGACGGGACGGGGATCAATCTGGAGCTGAAACACGGTGGGATGGCGGAGCGGGTGTTGGACGCCGTTGCGAGCGTGGACAACGACGTTCTCCTGTCGTCGTTCGATTCGCAGGTGCTTCGGAATCTCCGAACCTTCGACCCCGAGGTTCAGTTGGCCTACATCAACCAGCGCGGCCCGAACTGCATCGACACGGCCGTCGATCTGGACTGTGCTTGCGTCCATCCCAAACTGGACATCTGCGATTCGGGATTCGTGGACCGAGCACACGATGCCGGACTGGCGGTGAACTCGTGGACGGTGCGTGAGGAAGCGGAGGCGAACGCGCTCGCCGAGGCGGGTGTGGACGGTATCGTTTCCGACACGCGGAGTGTCTTCCGATAGCTACCACGGGAAACGGTCCCCTCGAATGTGACAATGTCACATGGTGTACGTCACATAGAATTGTCTGCAGTTCTGTATGCGATTAAAAATGTGGTTTCGGACGTAACCTTGGGTGTGAACCGTCGGGATTTAAGCGGCGTGGCAACTCCCTTTCGAGTGCATGAGGCTACACGAGTACCAGGCGAAGGAGGTGTTCTCCGACGCGGGAATCCCGACGCCGGATTCAGCGCTTGCGGAGAGCGTTGACGAAGTCGTCGAGGCGGCGGAGGACATCGGCTACCCTGTCGCGGTAAAGGCGCAAGTACACGTCGGCGGTCGCGGAAAGGCCGGCGGCATCAAACTCGCCGAGGACCGCGAGGAGGCCGAAGAGGCCGCTGAGGACATTCTCGGAATGGACCTCAAAGGGTACACAGTTGAACAGGTGTTGGTCGAAGGGGCCGTCGATTTCGTCAACGAACTCTACGTCGGCGTGACGATGGACCGCGGCGAGGGCAAACCGGTCGCCATGGTCTCCACCAAAGGTGGCGTGGACATCGAGTCCGTCGCCGAGGAGACGCCGGAGGCCATCGCACGGGAGCACATCGACCCGGCGTTCGGGATGCACCCGTACCAGGCCCGCAAGGCAGTGTTCGACGCAGGCGTCGACAAGGAAATTGCGATGGACGTTGCAAGCGTCCTCACGACGCTGTACGACCTCTGGTCGGACAAGGACGCGAGTGACGCGGAAATCAACCCGCTGATGGTCACCTCGGACGACGAGGTCATCGCGGCCGACGCCGTGATGAACATCGACAACGACGCGCTGTTCCGTCACCCCGACCTCTCCGAGATGGAGGAGGACGCCTACGAGGACGACCTCGAACGCATGGCCGGCGAGTACGGCTTCGACTACGTCCGACTCGACGGCAACGTCGGTATCATCGGCAACGGTGCCGGACTGGTCATGACTACGCTCGACTTGGTCGACTACTACGGTGGCAAGCCCGCCAACTTCCTCGACATCGGTGGCGGCGCGAAGGCCGAGCGCGTGACGAACGCACTGGACATGGTGTTCTCGGACGAGAACGTCGATTCGGTCGTCTTCAACATCTTCGGCGGCATCACCCGCGGTGACGAGGTTGCCAAAGGTATCAACGAGGCGCTCGAATCGCTCGACGAGATTCCGAAACCCGTCGTCGTTCGACTCGCCGGGACCAACGCGGAGGAAGGTATGGAAATCCTGAACACCGACCTCGTTCAGGTCGAAGCGACGCTCGAAGACGCGGTTCAGCGTGCTGTCGAAAACGCGGAGGACAAACAATGAGCATTCTCGTAGACGACGACACCCGAGTGGTCGT
>NZ_JBAWAC010000361.1:0-3944 GCF_049589095.1 Haladaptatus sp.
GTGATGTCGATGACGACATCGTTCGGGTGTTCGATTTCTGGTTCGTCTACTTCTTCGACTTCTACGTCGTGCGGTCCTTGGTATACGACCGCGTCCATTGACATATGTTTCCACCCCAAAGAAGGCACGCCATTCTCACGTATGTCGTTATTCGAATTGATATGGTACCTTCGGCGTGAACAGAGGCCCCAAATCCCTCCTTTCCCCCCGAAAATTGTCGAACAGTTGTCTGATATGAGTGGGGATGGGTGCCGGTACCGAGTGATCACTACGAGGGCAAGCGGTTTGGAAAAGACGCCAGCGATTCCGATGGCCGTACCGTTCGATTACGTTCGGGTCTTGGGACTGCTCTTCCCTTCGTCCAACGCGGACGAGATGGTCTGGCAGAGTTCGATTCGCCGTTCGACTTCCTCGTGTCCCCAGTATCGGACAGTCTCGCTTCGGGCTTCATAGGTCAGAATCCCACAGTCCTCCAACATCGGGAGATGAATGTGGTGAAGCCGAATCAGCGCCGTTTCGTCGCTACACCCCTCGTCCGCAAGTAGATCGATAAGTTCGTCCATCGAGGCGATCCCGTTGTTCGAGAGATACTCACAGAGTACACGTCGCTGTTGGTCCGAGAGAATTCGCTCCACGGTTCCGGTGGGGAGCGAACTGTCACACTCCTCTTCCGGATGGTTTCGACTCGTGTCTAAATGGGTGTCGTTTGGTTGCTCCGAGTCGCTCATCAACTCGTACAAACTTCCCCGACATCACCAGTCCTTTGCCTCAATACTGAGGTACCGACCTCAGGCGATGCTTGAACGTCCCGTGAACAACAGCGTGAGGAACTTCCGCTCGGCCGCTTGGAGGTGTTGATGGAACGTCGGTGAGGAGATGTCCAGCGTTTCGGCCAACTCCTTGCCGGAACTCGCACGGGGATAGTCGAAGTATCCCGCGAGATACGCTGCGTGGAGGATTTCCGCCTGTCGCTCGGTGAGCGTCTCGCTGAGTTCGTGATAGAAGCCGGATGTCGAGTGAAACGGTCGCTCACTGGACTGTTTCGAGAGCAAGTTCCCTTCCGAGTGCACCGACTCGACTGCATCCAAGAACGGCCGGACGCGGGTGTTCCCCGGCACTTCGACGACGATACTTCCCTCACCGTCCGTTATCGACCCGCGCTGGACGTACGCGCCGCGTTCGATGAGCGCTTGCGCGATCGTCGCCGTATGGTGAAACGCGAGCTCCAGCATGGCTTCCTCGTCCCCCTCTTGAACGACACGAGCACGTTCGACGACCGATGATTCGGACGCCCGTTCGAGTATCCGCTCCGGTGAAACGCCGCTCGCGGTAACGTAGAAGATGTACGTTCCGTCGCTCGATGGAACCACCCCATCGAGGTCGAGCGAACACTCCAACTCGTCGGACGTCGTGACGAAAAACGACTCCGTGTTCGTGAGCGAGAATTCGAGTTCGAGGACACGGTCGGAGTAGAGGAGCTTCTTGCTTTCGACCGCGTTGATGGCGTGACCGATGGTTTCCCCCAACTCGCTGAAAACGTTCCGCTCGCGCTCGCCGACGACAGCCGGGTCGGTCGCATAGATGACCAACACACCGTACGTGGTCTCACCGTAGCCGATCGGGATACACGCCGCCGAACGATAGCCATGGGCGATGGCGGCATCCCTGATAGACGGCGGGAACAACGGGTTGGACGTCACGTCCTCCATGATTCGGAGCTCTCCCGTCTGGAGCGCGGTTCCGGCGGGTCCTTGCTCCGTCTCCGTTCCTTCCTCTGCAACGACGTCCAGATACTCATCGTCGATTCCTGCGGCCGTTCGGATGAGAAGCCCATCCTCGGCGGACGACAGCGTTCCGATGAACGCACCGTGATAGGCGTCCGAAGCGGCCAGTCGCTCACAGACGGTTCGTTCGATCTCTTCGCGTGATGGCGCGGCCACGAGCGCTTGGTTGATATCCCGAACGATGGCGTTGATCCGGTTCAGCGTCGTCAACTCGTCGCGCTGGCGAGCGACGTCGCGCTCGCGTTCCGCGCGGGTCAAAGCGGTTTCGGTGTTCGCCGCCAGCACACGCATCAAGTCGAAATCGATTCGGTCGAAGTTCCGCGGCGACGGGGACGCCGTGATGAACACCCCGTGTTCGCCTAACGATGTAATGATGGCGCTTCGCATCGGTGTCTCCCGCTGTGCCACGTTCGGCGTCGTCTGGAAGTCGGAGATCACCCGTGGTTCACCTGTCTCGAAGACCGTTCCGACGAGGTTGTCGTCGAGCGCGTACGTCGGAACCGCGTCGTTCAACAATTCCTCGACCGTGTCGGTCAGCACCTCGGGTTCGAGTACGTCCTTGTCTTCCGAATGGAGATAGATACCGGAGGCGGGCAGGTCGAGCACGTCGACGGCCGTTTCCACTGCGTGCTGGCAGATGAGCTTGGGCGACGACGTTTCGAGCATCTCGTGCGTCGTCTCGTGGAGCGAACTGAGCGCTTCTTCACGTCGTTTCCGGTTGCTGATGTCGTGAAAGATCCCCTGTGCGACCCGACGACCGTTCAGTTCAGTGCTGGTCGAGTTGATGTCGATGGGGATTCGATCCCCGTTCGAATCGATCACGGACATGTTGTGACCGTCAGAGATCGATTCGTCGAGTTCATGCCTCCGCTCGAAGAGGTTCTTGTATCGCTCCAACTCTCCTTCCGGGTGTAGGTCGGATTGATGCATCCCTTCGATCTCCTCGATCGGTCGGTCGAGGAGTTCGGCCGCCGCTCGGTTCGCTTCTAGGATCTTGCCCGTCTCTACGTCGGCGAGGAAGATAGCGTCGGGTGCGGCCTCCACCAGCGTTCGATACTTCTCGGTCGCGATTTCGAGTTCGTTCTGCTGACGCTTTCTGTCGGTGATATCGCGCAGTGTCGTGGTAAACAGCGTTCGATCGTGATACCGGTGCCGACGGAAGGAAAACGACATGGGAAACTCCTCGCCGGTCCGGCGGACTCCGGTTCGTTCGAGGCCGGTGTATTCGGTGGACGTGTCGGCATCCTCGACTTGCTCGCGGAACTCCGCAAAATACTCCTCGCGGTGACGTTCCGGAAACAGCCTCCGTATCGACTCCCCGAGGAGTGTGTCCACGTCGTAGCCGAACATCCGACCGGCAGCCTCGTTTGCGAACACGATGGTTCCGTCACCGGATACCGTCACCACCGCATCGAGCGCATCTCGGACGATATGCTTGAAAAAGGCGGCTTCCTCTCCCGTTTTCGTTTCGACGAGCGAGGAGTTCGCCCGAGCACTATCGTCCAAACGGAACGGTTCAGACATCGTTGGGATACGCACGGGTAGAGGGTGTAATAGACTTTTGCTCGAAATCGGACCGATCGGTCGTTGGAATACGCCTACTGGAGGGGATATAAAAGACTTGTATATACGAGTGAAAGCCACTGAATGCTGGCTGGACGTTACTCCACATGAACACGCTCGTCGAAGTGGCGATTCCCGTCGCGGATTTCGCCCTGAAAGAGACGTTCGTATCGGTCCCGGAGGCCCGGTTCGAACTCCTTCCCACGATTTCGTACCGATCCGAGACAGGCCCGCCGCTCCTCCGTGTAAAAAGCGACCGAGAGGTCGCCGACGTGCTCCGAACGGATCCGACCCTCGCTTCGGTGAAAACGATCGTTTCGGACGCGAGTTCGACGCTCTTTGCCGTCCGCTGGACATCGACGCCGCAGTCCGTCTTCGAGACGATCCTCGAAGATGATGTCGTCATCAGTCACGTTTCCGCCACGAAACGACACTGGACGTTTCAGCTCCAAACCACCACCCGAGAGGTGGCATCGAGGCTGTATCATCGGTGTACCGACCGTGGTATCTCGATGGAGATTCGACGGCTTCAGCAACTGGACGGCGTTTCCGGGGAGCAGATCGATTTCAGCGAAGAGCAATTGGAGGTGTTGCAAC
>NZ_JBAWAC010000362.1:0-11804 GCF_049589095.1 Haladaptatus sp.
CTGCTGGTCGGCCGCGGCGAGTTTACCGGCCGACTTCCGGTGACGATTCCGGGCGTCGAGGAACCATAAACGGTTACTGCGCCTGCTCGGAGACGTTTCGAAACACGTCGGCCACCTCTTCGGTCAACCTGTCGAGGAGTTCTTCACCCTTTTCGGCGGTCGCCAGTTTCGGGTCCCCGATGGCTCCCGAATCGGAGTACTCCTCGAACGGGCGGTAGGTCGAGAGCGGGCCGCCGACGTGGAGGTCCTGTATCCCGCGGTCGTACGGTTCGTCCAAGTATTCGGCGTCGGCCTCGTCCATCTTCACGAGTTCGGGGTACAGATGGCGCATGAGCGACGTTTCGAACTCGCCGCCGTGGGACATCCCGCCGACGTCGCTCTCCCGAATCTCGTCGATGAACGGTTCGGCGAGTTGGAAGTAGGTCAGTCCGGCGACTTCCACTTCTTCGTGTTCCTTGCCGACGATGCTGACGGCGCTCCCGATGGCGTTGCCGTTGCCGCCGTGGCCGTTGACGAAGCAAATGCCGTCGAAGCCGTTTTCGAGCGCGGTGTCGGCCACGTCGGCGAGCAGGTCGAGCAGGTCGTCCAGTTCGAGCGAGATGGTGCCCCCGAGCGAGAGGTGGTGGGGCGAAAACCCAGACCACACCGGCGGCGTGACGAGGAGCGGTACGTCGTCCGCGGCGCGCTCCGCGCCCGCGTGGGTGACCGCGTCGGCCAACAACGTGTCGGTGGCGACGGGGAGATGGTGGCCGTGCTGTTCGATACTACCGACGGGGATGACGACGACCGACCCATCGGCCGCGCCGACATCGCGGATTTCGCGTCGAGTCTTCGCCGCCCACGCGACGGGGGAGAGACGCATCGCTGCAGTCATGGGATACACTGCTCGTATCGGCCGTATAACGGTTTGGGTTCCGTCAAGGCGGAACGGCGACGCCGTGACGAGTCTATCGAGCGGCGACCGGAATTAAAATTCAAAGATATAGAACTAAATTTTATTATTATGGCCCTCTATAATCGGGTATGGCGGGAGAAAAGCGGAGGTTCGATGGAATCGAACGGGAACTGACGACGAACGCGTCGAGGCGAACGTTCCTCAAAGGAACCGGCGCGATGGTCACGGCGGGCGCGCTCGCCGCGAGCGGGGCCGAGGCGGCGAGTGGCGGCAATCGCGTCGTCGGGTACTATCCCTCGTATGCGGGGAGTTACACGCCTTCGGACGTTCCGTTCGACGAACTCACGCACTTGAACTTCGCCTTCCTCGACGTGGCGTCGGACGGGACGGTCAGCGTCGGTAGTTCGTCGGACGCGGACCTGCTGGACGAACTGGCGACGTACGACGATACGAACACGGTGTTCATGCTCTCCATCAGCGCCGGATGGTACTCGGGGACGTTCTCGGACGCCGCATCGACGGCGACGCGACGCCAGCGGTTCGCGAAGACGGCCGTCGATATCATGGAGGAGTACCAGTTCGACGGTCTCGACCTCGACTGGGAGTATCCGGATGGGTCGATTCGGTCCGCCGACCCGCACAACTTCTCGCTCCTCCTGAAGGCGTGTCGGGACGAACTCAACGCGCGATTCGGTTCGTGGACGCACCTCTCTATCGCGGCATCCCCGAACCCGAACATCGTGGACGATGCCTACGAGGTGGATACCATCAGCGACTACCTCGACCACGTCAACGTCATGACCTACGACTATCACGGGGACTGGAGCAGCGAGACCAACTTCAACGCGCCGTTTTTGGCCCCGAAGTCGTCGTCGGAGTTCGACGTCAAACACCACATGCAGTATTGGGCAGGGAAACCAATCGCGAAGGACAAACTCGTCATGGGAATGCCGTTCTACGGACGGTCGTATTCGGGCGTCGCATCGGATGACGACGGACTGTTCAACTCGTTCGATTCTTCGAGTTCGATGACCTATTACGATATCAAACAGAACATCGAACCGCAGTCTAACTACGTGTACCACTGGCATTCGACGGCCCAGGTTCCGTGGCTCTATTCCGCGGCAGAAAACACGTTCGTCTCCTACGACGATGCGGCGTCGATCGGAAACAAATCGGAGTTCGTGAAGAACAACGGCTACGGCGGGACGATGTGCTGGGAGCTTTCGCAGGACGCGAGCAATACTCTCGTCTCGACGATGCACGACAAGATGAACCCGTAGTCGGGTTTCGTTTCGGTTCTTCGGACTTTCTCACGCATGTGCGAGTTTCAACTCGATGATGTTCTTCGCCCTGAGGAGGTCGTCGAGAAGCGAACCGTCGGGGTCGGCGTCGATCCTGCTCGCCGGACCTGAGACGCTGATGGCTCCGATGACTTGGCCGTTCTCGTTCTTGATGGCGACCGCCACGCATCTGATGCCGGGCACGCGTTCCTCGTCGTCGACCGCGCGTCCGTTCTCGCGGACGCGCTCCAGTTCGGTGCGGAGTTCCTCGCGGTCGGTGATCGTCTTCGGCGTTTCGGCGGGCAAGCCCAGTCGATCGAAGATCTCGTTTACCCTGCTTTCCGGGAGGTACGCGAGGATCACCTTTCCCAAGGCGGTCGCGTGGAGCGGGACGCGTTTTCCGGGATGAGTATCGAGAGGGATGGCATCGCCGCCGCGTGCGTTGTAAATGTACACGCCGTGGCCGCCCTCCTCCACGAGCAAGTTCGCGGATTCTTCGGTCTCGTCGGCCAGTTTGTCGATCTCCGATTTGGCGAGTTCGTACACCTTGCGTCGCGAGCGGGCGTACTCCCCGAAGTCGAGGAACTGGAGACTCACGTAGTAGGTGTTGTCGTCCCTGACGACGTAGCCTCGCTGCACGAGCGTCCGGAGGTGATTGTGGACCGTGCTGTCCGGGAGGTCGAGATGGGCGGAAACCTCGGTGAGACGGGCACCGTCGAGTTCGCGCAGGGTCTCGATGATGTCGAACGAACGCGCGGTCGTCCTCACGGGAGTCGGTGATTCTCGAGTCATTGCCCTCTACGCTTCTTCGTTTCCCGGAGGACCACTATATAATTTCCTTCGAAACGGGGTGTGCCCAATCGGTCTCCTCGATTTCCAGCGATGTTTTCGAGCCCATCCTGACCGCTGACGACCTCCTCGATTCGCGATGATGACCCGGTTCCTAATAGCCACCCTATTTAAACCATTGAAGTTGTTTACGCGACAATAGTAAAAACAGTCAAAAAATATTCATTCCTTCCGGCGACGGACCCGTTGGTACTCGACCGAAGACGATCGCATCGTGGGGACGGGTCGAAAACGCGACTACGGAATGTGAACCGCTGGAGTTACTGGACCCGTTCGCCGGGGTTCGATTCGACCGGTTCGCCGACCGACCGGCGTTCGCTCATCTCCTCGACCGACAGGAGACACGAGATCCGATGGCCGGAACCGGGTTCCGTTTCCTCCAAGACGGGTTCTGTCTGCTCACAGGTTTCCCCGATTTTCTTCGGACAGCGGGTCTGGAACGGACAGCCCGACGGCGGGTTCAGCGGACTCGGAACGCTTCCTTCGAGCAGGATGCGGTTGCTCTTTCGTTCCGGGTCCGCGTGTGGCACCGCCGAGAGGAGGCTCTCGGTATAGGGGTGGAACGGGGCCGAGAAGACCTGGTCTACGGTGCCGACCTCGGCGACCTTCCCGAGATACATCACCACGATGCGGTCACAAATGTGCTGCACGACGCCGATGTTGTGCGAGATGAACAGGTATGAGAGACCGTACTCGGCCTGAATCTCGTTCAGCAGGTTCAGGATCTGTGCCTGAACGGAGACGTCGAGCGCCGAAACCGGCTCGTCACAGACGATAAGCTTCGGTTCGACGGCGAGCGCGTGCGCGATGGCGATGCGCTGTTGTTGTCCGCCGGAGAACTGGTGGGGATACTTGTGGATGGAATCCGGCGAGAGACCGACGCGCGTCAGCAACTCGCGGGTTCGCTCCCGCTTTTCCTCGCCGGTCGCGATGTCGTGTTTCTCCATCGCCCGCCCGATTATCTGCCCCACCGTCTTTCGCGGGTTGAGCGAGGACTGCGGGTCCTGGAAGATCATCTGCATCTCGCGGCGCAGGCTCCGGATTTCCGAACTCCCCATCTCGTGGATGGGTTCACCTTCGAAGTACACCTCACCGTCGGTGGGTTCTAGGAGCTTCAACGCGGTGCGTGCGACCGTCGATTTGCCACAACCGCTCTCGCCGACGAGCCCCACCGTCTCACCCTCGTAGATGTCGAAATCGATGCCGTCGACGGCTTTGACGGCCTGTCGTTCGAGCGTCGGGAGTCCGCCATCGGACCGCGAAAACGTGAGGTTACCCAAGAAACCGTCCCCAGCGGGGAAATGCTTCTTCAGGTTCTTCACCGCGAACAGCGGCTCGCCGCTTCGGTCGATTTGCTTCCGTCCGTGTCCCGACCCTTCGGCTTCGTACCCCTGACTCAGATCGAGGTCGTTCGCGTGGATGCACGCCGCACGCGACGTCGTCCCTTCGACCGGAGCGAGTTCGGGATTCCCGCCGGTTCGACACGCCTCGGTCGCGTACGCACAGCGCGGCGCGAAGTTACATCCCTGCGGCAAGTCGGTGAGGTCCGGCATCGCCCCGTCGAGCGTCGGGAGTTCGTCGTACTGTACGTCCGCTTGGGGAATCGAATCGATCAAACCGCGCGTGTACGGATGGCGTGGGTTCTCGAACAGGTCGTCGAGTTCCGCGGTCTCGACGAGGTTACCCGCGTACATCACCCCGACGTGATCGCACGTCTGGGCGACGACGCCGAGGTTGTGCGTGATCATCAGGATGGCCATCCCCTTCTCGTCCTGCAGGTCGTTCAGCAGGTCGAGGATCTTCGCCTGGGTCGTCACGTCGAGCGCCGTCGTCGGCTCGTCCGCGATGATCAGATCCGGCTTACAGGAGAGTCCGATGGCGATGAGGACACGCTGGCGCATCCCACCGGAGAACTCGTGGGGATAATCGTCGAATCGCTCCGCCGCATCCGGAATCTCGACGTCCCGCATCACCTCGATGGCCTGCTCGCGCGCCGCCGGTCGGTCCTTGTCCTGGTGGTGCATGATCGTCTCCACGATCTGTTCGCCGACCGTGAGCACCGGGTTGAGTGACGACATCGGGTCCTGCGGAATGAGCGCGACTTTGTTCCCGCGAACAGCGCGCATCTCCTTCTCGGAGAGCGAGAGCAGGTCCTCGCCGTCGAAGAGAACTTCGCCGCCGGTGATCTCGCCGGGCGTATCGATGAGTTGGAGCAGGGAACGGGCGGTGACGCTTTTTCCGGCACCGCTCTCCCCGACCAAGCCCATCGTCTCGCCCGCATCGAGGGCGAACGATACGTCGTTTGCGGCGACGACTGCCCCGTCCTCCGTGAGGAACTCCGTCCTGAGGTCGCGAACTTCGAGGAGGGGCTGCCGTCCGCCGTTCGTGTTTTCTCGGTTCATTCTATCGAATCCACCTTGGGGTCGAGAACGTCTCTGAGGCCGTCACCGAGCAGGTTGAATCCGATGACGGTGACGGCGATGGCGATACCGGGGAAGATGATTATCCACGGCGCGGTCTGCATGAAGCCGCTCCCGTTGTTGATCATCAGCCCCCACGAGGGCGTCGGTGGCTGTGCACCGAGCCCCAAGAACGACAGGCTCGCCTCCGCCAGCATCGCGAAGGCGATGTTCAGCGACCCCTGCACGAGCAGCGGGGCCGAACAGTTCGGTAACACCTCGCTGAAGATGATGTAGGGATTGCCCTCCCCGCGGGCGATGGCCGCCTCGACGTACGCCTCGTTTCGCTCGGATAACGTCGCACTCCGGGCGACGCGGGCGATGTACGGCGTGTACACGAACGCCAACGCGATGATGACGTTGTCGAGTTCCGGCCCAAGAACGACCAACAAGGTCAGTGCGAGAAGGATCGGCGGGAAGGACATCGCGGCGTCCATGAACCGCATCAGCAGTTCGTCGATGATCCCGCCATAGAAACCGGAGACGAGTCCGATTACCGTCCCGATCAGGAGCGCGCCGGTAATGGCACCGAAGCCGACCTTCAGCGAGATACGGCTTCCCATCACGACGCGGCTGAAGATATCCCGACCGAGGTCGTCGGTGCCGAACGGATGGTCGACCGACGGTGGCTGTGTTCGGTCGGAGATGGACGTCTTCTGGATCGAATACGGTGCGATGACCGGCGCGAAAATCGCGACCACGATGAGCGCGACCACGATGACGAGACCGATCATGGCCTTGGTGTTGTTCCTGAACTGCCGGGCGAACCGCTCGAACCGCTCCATCCGCGCGGAAGAAGTCGTCGAGTTCGACGTTGAGGTCGCCATTATTCACTCCCCCCGTAGCGAATCCGCGGATCGAAGTAGCCGTAGAGGATGTCCGCGGCGAGGTTCGAGAGCATGTACATCACCGCGACGACCAAGATACAACCCTGCAACAGCGGGATGTCGCGGCTCTGGATGGCGGTCAGCATCAGTTTGCCGATGCCCGGCCAGTAGAACACCTGTTCGAGCACGACGACGCCGCCGAAGGCGTAGCTGAACTGAAACGCGATGACCGTGATGACCGGGATGATGGCGTTTCGAAGCGCGTGTTTGAGGACGATGACCCGCTGGGTCATGCCTTTGGACCGAGCCAGCTTGATGTACTCCTCCGACATCACTTCGAGCATCGACGACCGGGTCATCCGCATGATGTACGCGGTGAGCGCGAATCCCATCGCCGAAGCCGGGAGGATGAGGTGAGTCAGCGTCCCCATCGGGTCCTCGCTCGGCGGGACGTATCCGCCGGTCGGGAGGACGTTCAACCAGACGGCGAAGACGAGGATGAACACCAGTCCCCACAGGAAGATCGGAATCGACACGCCGATGAAACCGAACATCGACGCCAACAGGTCCGGCATGTCGTTCTGTTTCACCGCGGCGATGACGCCGAGCGGCAGCGCCAGAACGACCGCGATGACCGTCGCTGCACCGGCGAGCAGGAGCGACCGCGGCAACTTCTCGGCGATGAGCGAGATGACGGGGTCGCCGAACCGAAGCGACGTCCCCATATCGCCCTGCAGAAGCCCGAGCACCCAGTCGATATACTGGACGTACAGGGGCTTATCGAGGCCCATCTGGGCCTGCAGCGCGTGAATGGACTTGTCAGTCGCGTTCGGCCCGAGGATGAGCAACGCGACGTTTCCGGGCAGGATCGTCGTCACGACGAACGTTATCAGCGTCACGAACAGAAGGGTTAACACCATGAACCCCAACCGCCGCAGTAGATAATCAGACATCGACATGGTGTCCCTCCATCTTATTCGTCCAACCAGTTGTCTTCGAATCGGAGCGTCGAACCGTCGGCCGTTCCGATCTTACCTTTGTACTTCTTCGAACCGGCGTACAGGTTCGCCTGCCACCAGAGCAGAAGGTGGCCCGCGCGGTCCTCGTGGAAGATTTTGGTCGCTTTCTTGTACAGGTTAGCACGCTTGTCCTCGTCGTACATGTGCCGTGCCTTCTCGACCAGTTTGTTGTACTCGCTGTTGTTCCAACCGGTGAAGTAGAACGCCCCATCCGGGTGGAGGAACTTGTAGAACGAGACGTCCGGGTACGTCAGCGCGAGGTACGAACTGGTCGTCGCCTCGAAGTTCTGCTTGCTGTACACGTCCGAAAGCCACGTGCTCCACGTGATCTTCTGGATGTTGAGGTTGATTCCGGCGTCGGATGCCTGGTCGGAGATGACTTTCGCCCCCTGCACCTGCGTCGGGTAGGACTGCGGAATCTTGAACGAAACCGAAAAGCCGTCGGACATTCCCGCCTTCTTCAGGTGTTCCTTGGCCTTGTCGAGGTCGCGCGGACGCGGTTTGATGTCCTTGTCGACCCACGGGCTGCCGGGTGCCGCAGGCGTCGCGGTCGTCTTACCGGTGCCGTACAGCGCGGCCTCGGCGATTTTCTCCTTGTCGAGCGCGTAATCGAGCGCGAGACGGGCGTGTTTGTTGTTGAACGGCTTCTTGTTGCAGTTCAGTCCGAGGTAGACCAACGCCTTCGGGAACTGCTTTTCGAAGCGGACGGACGAGTCGTTTTTGAGCGACTCGACGTCCTTCGGCGGGACGCCGTTGATGAAGTCGTACTCACCCGCACGGAACGACTGGAGGCGCACGTCCGGGTCCTTGATCTCGCTCTTGACGATCTTGTCGAGGAACGGGCCGTTCTCGTCGCTGGCGTTCCAGTAGTCGTCGAACTTCGTCATCGTGAACGAGGTTTCGACCTCGCGACTGTCGTACTGGTACGGGCCCGTCCCGATGGGTGCATTGATCTTCTTCTTCTTCGCCTGTTTTTCGGGGACGATGTGCATCTCGCCGGTCGACATCCGCGAGAGGAACGGCGCGAACGGTTCGGACAACTGCACGACGAAGGTGTGGTCGTCCGGGTTCTTCATCGAGTCCACGAAGTCGAAAAAGCCGGTGGCGAGATAATCGCCATTGGCGATCCGATCGAAGGTCGCGAGCACGTCCTTGGACGTCATCTCGTCGCCGTTGTGGAACTTCACACCCTTTTCGAGCGTGAACTCCAGTTTGGTGTTGTCATCGGATGTCGTCCACTTCTTCGCCAGATGGGGCTTGAGCGAGTAGTCCGGAGCCAACCGAATGAGCGGTTCGGTGATGTTTTCGAGCACGCGGTTGGTCGCGGCGGCACTTTCGAGGTGCGGGTCGAGTCCCTGCACCGGAACGGCACCGCCCCATTGGAGCGTTCCACCGGATTTCGGGCTTCCGCCGCCGCCTCCACCACTGCCGTCCGACCCGCCGGAATCGTTCCCTCCGAGACATCCCGCGAGCGCGACCGGAACGCCGGCCGCCGTCGCGGCGAGGAATGCTCGGCGGTCGACGCGTCCGTTTCCGGCCGTGTCGCTATTTTCAACAACATCGCGGCTATTGCTATCGCTTGGCATAGAATATCGAACTCAGTTACCCGTGATAAATGTTGTGCATTTCGCGGATATTTAGTTGAAACGAGAAAAAAGCGGACCGATATCGGTCTGGACGACGGTGGAGACGGCGTGGGGATTCGGAATCGTCCAGTCGCGCACGATGAAGTAGGGGTAAATCACGAAAGACATACGTTCGGTGTCAATTTGAGAAACAATCAAATAGGAGGGTTGGACAACTCCCGGAAGAGGCATGCAAGTAAGCGAGGACCGACTGCGGAGTGATATCGAAGCCAACGCGGCGTTCGGATCGGTCGCAGTCGAGAAGGGCCACAGTCGGACGGTCCTCACTGGAACGGAGGCGGATAGAAACGCGCGAGAATACTTCTGCGAACGGTTGCGGGACGCCGGACTCACCGTTCGCATCGACCGCGTCGGAAACATCGTCGGCCGATGGACGCCCGAAAGCGCTGATCCGGACGCCGCACCGGTCGCGGCCGGGAGCCACCTCGATTCGGTGCCGGAGGGGGGTATCTTCGACGGCCCGCTCGGCGTGTACGCGGCGTTGGAGAGCGTCCGAGCGATGCAGGATTCGAGAATCGAACCGACCCGTCCGGTCGACGTCGTCTGTTTCACCGAGGAGGAGGGCCAACGGTTCGACGGCGGCCTGCTCGGTTCGGCAGTCGCCGCCGGGGAGATGGCCCCCGAGACGGCCCTCTCGTTGGAAGACGACGCGGGTGTGACCCTCGAATCCGCCCTCGACGACATCGGCTTTCGCGGGGATGGACGGGTTGCGGCCGACGAGTGGCACGCGTGGCTGGAACTCCACATCGAACAGAGCGAGCGCCTCGAAGCGGCGGACGTTCCCGCAGGCGTCGTAACCACGATCACGGGACTCTCCCGCTGTGCCGTCGGGATTACCGGCGAGGCGAATCACGCGGGATCGACGCTCATGCCGGACCGGTCGGACGCGCTCGCTGCCAGCAGCGAGTTCGTTCTCGATATCGAAACGGCCGCGGACGTCGAAACGGATTCGGACACGGCGGTCGCCACCGTCGGTAAACTCGACGTGCGACCGAACGCGCCGAACGTCATCCCGGGACGTGTCGAACTGAGCCTCGACGTCCGGGACATCGAGCAGGAGTCCATCGAACACGTCATCGACCGCGCCAGAACGAGTCTCGATCGAATCGAGACCGAGCGCCCCGTGACCGCCGAGTTCGAGCGCCCGTGGAACCGCCACCCGGTACCGATGAGCGAGCGCTGTCGAACCGCCCTGTGTGCCGCCGGGGACGACGCGGGTATCGAAACGCTCGAACTGCACTCCGGTGCGGCCCACGACACCATGCACGTCGCGAACGTCACGGACGCTGGCTTGCTGTTTGCCCCGTCACGGGACGGGATTTCCCACAACCCGTTGGAGTGGACCGACTGGGACGATTGTGCCGCCGCGACGCAGGTACTCGGCGGTGCGCTGAAGCAACTCGCCTGCGAATAGTCCCGTTCCAGTTCGTCGGACGAACGGTCCCGTACGTCGCCGAGACGCGCATCGATACCGTGTTCAGGCGATTTTTCGGTCGATTCACGAAGGCAGTGGGAACGCTATCCTCGTCATTTCGGGCTATCGGACCGTACGAATCCGATAGCTGGTGGATCCGAATTCGACCGACGCCCGAACAGTGGATTGCACCTATCGAGAACATCGGATGAATTCGCGGCTGGCTATAGAGCACTCATACGCCGTGAATTACGGGGATATCATTTGTCCGTTCGAAATACTGTAAAAAATACGGTGTCGAAGCCTGAATGTCAAGAAACGGTTTGCACGTATGAAGAACAACTATGATAGAAATTGAAATAGGTGATTCTGCGATAAACCGGGGTTTCGAGGACTGAGGGCGAATATGTAAAAAATCAATTATCTCCAATATCGATAAAGGTCGTTTACTGCTATCGGTTTTGCTCGCCGGAAAACCCTGCACCATATACAAACACTATTACGGTTGGATTCGGTATCCTCTCACATGACCGATCGAACGGAAACGGGCTCGTCGCGCACGTTGAAAACGGTGACGCGAGCGTTCGACGTGATACAAGCGCTGGAGGAGTTGAACGGGGCGGGAGTGACGGAACTGGCGGAGCACCTCGATATGTCGAAAAGTGCCGTGTACAACCATCTCGCGACGCTTCGTGAGAACAAATTCGTCGTTCAGGAGGGGAGCACGTACTCGCTGTCGCTGCAGTTCCTCCTCCTCGGAGAGTACGTTCGTAATCAGAACAAGTTGTACAGTATCGGTAAAGAGGAGATCGAGAGCTTGGCCGACGAGACGGGGGAGTACGCCCATCTTGCGACCGAACAGCACGGGCTGAGTGTGAACCTCTACAAAGTAAGGGGGGCGAAAGCGGTGGGGAGCAACTACCAGACGAGCAAACTACAGAAGCCGGATTATCTCCACTTCTCCGCGACCGGGAAGTCGATCCTCGCATCGCTCCCGGCCGAGCGCGTGAACGGGATCATCGACCGCTACGGATTGGTTCGCAAGACGAAGAACACGATCACCGACCGCGAGGAACTGCTCGCGGAATTGGAGGAGATTCGAGAGCGCGGATACGCCTACAACGACGAGGAGGAAATAGAGGGGCTCAAAGCTATCGGCGCACCCGTGCTGGACAGGGAGGATCGCGTTCTCGGAGCGGTCAGCGTTTCCGGCCCGACCAATCGAATGAACGAAGCGGAGTATCACGATACGATGGTCGAAAAAGTCACCAACGCGGCGAACGTCATCGAGGTGAACATCAACATGGCCGAACAGGAATCCGACCATCCGAACTTCATCTGAGAAGGGAATCGATCCCCGTGTTTCGAACGATATTGCTACGAATACGGCCACGAAAAAAGCATGACACGAA
>NZ_JBAWAC010000363.1:0-2819 GCF_049589095.1 Haladaptatus sp.
GTCGTGTACCTGCTCAGGCGGGCCGTTCCAGCAGGGGTACAACGTCATCAAGGGCGCAGAGGAGGTCATCCCGGTTGACATTCACGTTCCCGGATGCCCGCCGCGACCCGAGGCGCTCATCTACGGAATCACCCATCTTCAGGAGCGAATCGCCAACGGCGAGGTGACACCGGTCGTGGTCAAACCGTACGAACTGGAGCGGTTCGGCGATTTGGAACCCGACGAGTTGGTGCGATCGCTCGCGGACGAAATAGACGAGGACACCCTCGTCATGCGCTACAACTGGGTGGAAGAATGAGTTCGCAGACGGAGGAGCAAGGACAAACGCGTCCGCAGGAGTTCGACCGCGACGAACTGGCGGAACTGCTCGGCAATCACGTGCTCTCCCGCGACGACCACCTGAACGCACCCGGTTTCGTGATTCGGCCGGACGAAGTGCAGGACGTGCTGACCGTGCTGCGCGACGAGGCCGGGTTCGACCATCTCTCGTGTCTGACCGCCCAGCAGTACGAGGACCGCTACGAGAGCATCTACCACCTCAAGAAGTACGCGGACCCGACACAGGAGGTGAGCATCGTCGTTCCGACCACGACCGATAACCCTGTGAGCGAGACGGCGGAACCCGTCTTTCGGACGGCGGAGTGGCACGAACGCGAAGCCTTCGACCTCGTCGGAATCGAGTACGACGGCAACCCGGACTTGCGGCGGATTCTCCTCCCGCGGGGCTGGCAGGGCCACCCGCTCTCGCTCGACTACGATCAGTACCAGACCCAGATCGTCCCGTTCGAGAAGCACAAGAATCCCATCACGAAGGACGAGTACGCGGACAACGCCGATACGCTGTTCATCAACATCGGCCCGCACCACCCGGCGACCCACGGCGTCCTCCACATCGAGACCGTCCTCGACGGCGAGCAGGTGATCAACGTGCACCCCGACATCGGCTACCTGCACCGCTGTGAGGAGCAGATGGCCCAATCGGGAAAGTACCGCCTCGAAATCATGCCGTATCCCGACCGTTGGGATTACACCGCGAACATGACCAACGAGTGGGCCTACGCGCGGGCCGCGGAGGACCTCGCGGACATCGACGTTCCGGAATACGCCCAAATCCTGCGGACGTTCGGCGTCGAACTCTCACGCATGGCGGGTCACTTCCTCGCGCTCGGCACCTTCTCACTCGACGTGTACGGCGACTTCACAGCCATCTTCCAGTACGCGTTCCGCGACCGCGAAATCGTTCAGAACGTCCTAGAGGACCTGACCGGCCAGCGCATGATGTTCAACTACTTCCGCCTCGGCGGCGTCATCTGGGACGTTCCGGAGCCACGGGAGGAGTTCTTCGACAAGACGCTGGACTTCGTCTACGGACTCCCGGCCGCGCTCGAAGAGTACCACGCCCTGCTCACGGAGAACGAACTCTTCCAACTGCGCTGTGTCGATACCGGCGTCCTCGACCCGGAAGTCGCGAAACAGTACGGCGTGACGGGTCCCGTCGCCCGCGGGTCGGGAATCGACTACGACCTGCGCCGCGACGACCCGTACGGCTACTACGACCAACTCGACTGGAACGTCGTCACCGAGGACGGCTGTGACAACTACGCCCGCGTGTTGGTTCGGTTGCGCGAGGTCGAACAGTCCGCCAGAATCGTCGAGCAGTGCGTCGAACTGCTGGCCAACTGGCCCGAGGAGGAACGGACCTTGCAGTCGAACGTGCCTCGAACCCTGAAACCGCCGATGGACGCCGAAACGTATCGCGCGGTCGAAGGAGCAAAAGGCGAACTCGGGGTGTACATCCGTTCGGACAACACGGACAGTCCGGCACGGTTCAAGATTCGAAGCCCGTGTTTCAGCAACCTGTCGGCGCTGCCGGAGATGTCGGAAGGCGAGTTCGTGCCGGACCTTATCGCCTCGCTCGGCAGTCTCGACATCGTGTTGGGCGAGGTGGATCGGTAGGATTCCCGAGAACACACCGAAGCACTCTTTCTTTTCGCCTCCGTGGTCCCGAATATGGCAAGCCTCAAACGCAGCCTCGCCTTGCTCGTCGCGCTCGTCGGCGTCGCGTTCGCCGTCCACTACGTCCTCTTCGGATCGCTCCCGCTCGGCAAACCACAGATGCTCGAGGACGACGAGATAGACGAGATCGACTTCGAAACGGCGACGGAATAACCGCGATTTTCGGTCCGTTTTTCTTCCGCGAGCGTCCGAAACCGCGGACTCCAACACGCTCAGTCTTCATACCACGTCAGCGAGAGGTATCGCCCCCTGAGGCGTCCGGGCGTCGGCACCGATCCGACGACGTTCCAGCCGTCGGATTCGCGCCGAAGGAGCGTCCCGCGGTGGGTCACGGCCAGCACGTCGCCATCGATCACACTCCAACCGATCACAACCTCGTCCGGGACCGGCGAGGAAACAGATTCCAGCGTTTCCCCGTCGCGACGCTCGAACAGCGCGTGGCCGCCGTCGCCCCACGACGAGGACGAACCGGGTGCGCCGCCCGCGTAGAGGGTGCCGTCGTGGACGAACGCCCCGCGGAAATATCCCTGATCGTATCCGCCGTCCAACCGCAACCACGACCGTCCGGCATCAGTCGAGCGGTACAACCCGCTCCCCGTCGAGGCGACGAGGGTTTCCGCGTCGCCCATGTGGAGGTGGTGGATGTCGTCCGTGTTCGGCGCGTCGTCGTCGATACAGCGCTCCTGCCAACTCTCGCCGCCGTCGTCGCTCACGTGCACGCCGCCAACTTCGACGCCCGCGACGAGTCGGTCGGGAGCGTCCCGGTGGGTGCAGAGGCTTCGAACCTGCGCGAGTCTGTCGTG
>NZ_JBAWAC010000364.1:0-3558 GCF_049589095.1 Haladaptatus sp.
GTGTAGGACATCTTCCGCTTGCTGACGCGTCCGGCCCCCGCCGCATAGCCGCTGCCGATGATGGCACTGACGACGATTTCGTTGAACGAAACGGGGATGCCGAACAGCACCGCCGTCTGCGCGATGGCGAACGCCGGGATCAGCGCGGCGGTCGCCCGTCGCGGCCCGAGCGACGAGAAGTCCCGCGCGAGCGCCTTGATCATCCGTGGCGCGCCCATCCACGCGCCGAGCATGACGCCAACGCCGCCGAACAGCAGGACGACGGCGAGCGAGAGTCCGATCGGAATCGTCATCGGTGCGAGCGGCCCGACAGCGAGACCGACTTGGCTCCCACCTGCCGAAAACGAGACGAGTGCGCCGATGCCGAACAGCAAGTGTCGCTGTCCCGTCTTGACGTCGGTACGCACCTCGATCAGAAGTATCGCGCCGAGGACGAGCGCGACGAACAGGGTCACCACGATGAGACCGGCGAGCGACGGAACGGGGAGGCTTTCGGCTGCGACCGCTGCGACCGATGCGCCGCCCGATTCCGGCGCGAGAAAGGTGAACGGCGAGTTGGCGAGGATGAGGCCGACGATGGCCCCGAACAGCGGAATCGAGTACTCGTCCGGTACGTCGTCACGCCGGATTAGGCGGGCGAGCCCATACGCGATTCCGCCGCAGAAGACCGGCGTCAGCACCCACAGGAGCAGGATTTGCTGATACTTCGCGTACGCCGGTGCTCCGCCGAGCGCCAACCCAACGCCGATGACCGCACCCGTCGCCGTAAAGGCCGTCGCGAGTGGATACCCCGCGAAGATTCCGATCGCGACGAGTCCGGCGGCGACGACGAGCGCGATGACGGCCGCTACCGGCGAGAGCGTCACGCCGTTGATGAGTCCGGCGGAGATCGCTTCCGTGACGTTCTGTCCCTGAACCACTGCTCCGAGAATCCCGAACAACCCCGTAAAAAAGGCCGCGCGCATGACCGTCATCCGGCGAGCGCCGACGCCGGGTGCGTACGGCGTCCACCCCGCGCCGACCGTCCACGCCATGAAGAAACTCGCCACTGCGCCGATACCGACGATTCCCAACTGCTCCACCCCAACCATGATGCATAATGGAAGCGACGAGCGGGCAAAACCCTGCGCGTGGCGTATTCGAGGTGGTTATGAGGACTGCTGGTAGTCGTTCGGATCGACGACGACTTTCTGGCCCGCGATTCTGTCCGCACATTCGTAGCCCGCGACGATGCCGCCGTTCAGGCTGCGCTCGGGGTACTGGGCCTTGCTCGCCATTCCGGCGTAGTAGATGCCGTCCGCGATGTCGTCTCCGAGGTCATACGGGACGACCATGTCGAGATAGCCGCGTTCGTACACCGGCGCGGCGCGCGCGTTGCGGGCGAGTCGGAACTCGGACACCGACGAGCGGTCCCAGTCGGGGAACATCTCCTCGATGTGACCCAACCACAGGTCCTCGACTTCCTCGTCGTTCATCCCCCACAACTCCTCCTCGTAGTCCTGAATGTAGCTGGCGACGTACAGCAGGTGGTCGCCGCCGTAGCGCTCCGGCGGGATGTAGTTGGTGTGCTCGATGAGCGCGCCGAAGGGCGCGTCGTGTCCGATGTTGAGCCAGTAGGTGTCAGTCAGCGGTTCGTCCATCGTCACGAGCGCACAGACCGCCCCTTGGAAGTCGATAGTGCACTCGTATCCCGTCAACTCTTCGAGGACGTTCGGCATCGCGGCGACGACGACGTCGTCCACGTCGTGCGTCTCGGTCGCGGTGTCGCCATCCGAACTTCCGCCGTCCGCGGCGGCGACTTCCGCGCTCCCCGCCGGTTTCGTCGTGAGCGACGTGACGTGCCCGTCCTCGCTGTCGAGGTCGGTGACGTACACGCCGGTCGTGATGTTCTCCCTGCCGACCTCCTCGACAAGCGCGTCGATGAGACGGCCGAACCCACCGCGGAGGTAGCCCAGCGGTTCGCCGCGCAGGAGGTCGCGTTCACCGCGGAACTTGATGCGTCCGAGGAGCCACGCCGCGCTCACGTCCTCCTTCCTGCTACCGAACTTCGCGTCCAGAAGCGGTCCGAAGAAGTTCTCGTAGACGCCGCGCGAGGTGTGCTCGATCAGGAATTCGTCTATCGGGACGTCCTCGTAATCCTCCAGTCGTTCGTAGGAATCGAACTTCGGAATCCCGCCCCGGATGTCGATTTCCTGCGTGAGGAGCGCCAACCGGAACTTGTCGTAGGCACTCATGTGCGGGTAGGCGAGGATTTCCCACGGCTTGTCGAGCGGGTGGACGACCCCATCGACGTAGTAGGCGTTCTTCCCGATGGGCCACTCCAAGTCGTCGTCCAATCCGAGTTCACCCATGAGGTCGATGATGGTCTCCTCCGAGGCGGAGAGGTGGTGGTAGAACTTCTCGATGCGGTCCCCGTTCGTCTCGTAGGTCGCGGCGAGTCCACCGAGGTCGTCGCTCGCTTCGAATACCTGCACGTCGTAGCCGTGCTGTTGGAGGCGGTAGGCGGCGGCCAATCCGGCGATTCCCCCACCAACGATACCTATCATAGTCCGTCGATTCGTCCCCCCGTGGAATACGTGTTACGACCCAGCAATCGGACAGGTTCGAACGAAAAGTGGTTGCGAAAGCGCTCGTCTGCTCGCTACGATGAGTTAGAATCGATTTTGATTGGTTTGCGAGTGGAGTTACTGGGAAGACGATCTTGAAAGCCCCCGCCCGTTCGCGGTCGGCCCCTTTCAGTCCCGCCCCAAAACCGCCGCCGCACCGCGCCACAATCCTCCCCAGCCGATTCCTCCGCTCGTCGCTGACGCTCCTCGGTCGTCATCCCTCGCACGCTATCGGCACACCCCTTCGGGCGGACCGCTGGCCGAAGGGCTGTGGCCAGCGCGCGCCGCCCGGCTGGACGGGCTGCCCGATACGGACCAACCACACGGCGCGCGACGTTCTCGTGAGCGTGCGAACGAGAGCCAGTCGGAGCTTGTCTCCGACAGTATGGCGCACCTCCGGTGCGCCCGCGCGAGGGACGAGCATCGCAGTGAGCAACGCGAACGAGAAGCGCAGTCGGTTGGGGAGGGTGTGGGCGGTGCGGTCTTCATTGTGGCTCGGATACTGAAATCACAGCGAACCAAACTACGTCGTTTCGCAGCGAACGGGCGGGGCTTTCTGTCCTGCCATCGTCGTTGCTGTACTCTCGGCCCCAGAAAAGACGTCTCGTCGTTGCCGCACTTTCGCCAAAATCAAAACCAATCCGAGAACAGTATTCTCGCGGTTACATTGCGAATAGCCCGAACAGCGCCAGCAACACACACGGTATGAGCGCGGCGACGAAGACGGTCGTGCTCCACCGTTTCAGTTGATTGCCGTCCAGCGGCCCCCACGGGAGCATGTTGAAGCCCGCGAGGATGAAGTTGATTTGTGCGCCACGAAGGCCGATGATTTGGACGATCCCCGGCCCGCCAAAGATGAGCGGGAAGAAAAGAATCCCGAGAACGACGTTGGTCATTGGCCCTGCCAACGCGATGAGGCCGTTTTCGCGCTCCGTACTCATCCCTTGATGGT
>NZ_JBAWAC010000365.1:0-2025 GCF_049589095.1 Haladaptatus sp.
GGGCGTCCTCGGCGGCGGTGTTCGCGCCACCGACGAACTACGACACCGAGTGGGTGACCGAGTACGACCTCGTCTACCCCGACACGCTGTACGGCGCGGCCAAGGAGTTCAACGAACACCAGGCGAAAGTGTACTTCGAGGACCACGACGTCTCGCACGTCGCGCTCCGCCCGACCGTAGCGTACGGCCCGTACCGCGAAACGGGTGGCTCCGCGTTCCTCGCGAACATCATCGAAAAACCCGCGCTCGGCGAACCGTTCTCGGTGGAGTACGGCGATCAGGTCATCGACTGGCAACACGTCGAGGACATCGCGCAGGCGTTCCGCCGCGCGGCGTTCACGCCCGACGAGGACCTGAGCCAGCGCGTCTACAACGTCCGTGGCACCGTGGCGACGATTCGGGAAGCCGCCGAGACGGTCGGGAAGATCATGCCCGACGCCGACCTCGACGTTTCCGACGAGGGCGAACTCCCGTGGACCCAGATGCTCGACATGAGCGCGATTCAGGAGGACATGGGCTACGAACCGCGCTACGACCTGGAAAGCGGGTTCCGTTCGTACATCAACGTCCTCCGCGAGGAGAACGGGCTGGAAACCGTCTGAGGATTCTCTGTTTTCGCCGCGGTCGCTGACGTTTTTGGAGAAGTGTCGCATCGAGAATGACCATCCCGAGCCAACGGCGAAATCATTCGAGCATCTATTTAGATAGCTATTCGGATAGCTCTCTGGATAGCTTTGTGAAAATCCACAAGACGGCGACGAGTCAGTGGCAGAAAACGAGAAGAGAGCGACGACAATTCGATCGAGAAATCTACCGGTATCGGTGAACGCCGGACAAGGACAGGGCAGGGGCAGGGACGGGGACAGGGACAGGGACAGGGACAGGAGTTCGCGGACCGTTAGATTGATAGAAATCTCTCCAGATAGCTATCGAGAAATCCATTTGGGATTCCAAAAAAGCGACCGCGTGAGACGACCACTTCGTACCGGAGACGCGTCCGACGGAACCCCTTTGAGCGATCCGTCACAAGTTTCGGACGATGATTGGTGTCGAGATGGGATGGCGACAACTGCTGTTCGCCAATTGGCCGGTCGAACCGGAAGTCGTGGAGCGAGGGCTCCCCGAAGGGCTGGAGGTAGACACGTACGACGAGAAGGCGTGGCTGAGCGTCGTTCCGTTCACGAACGTCGCGGTTCGTCCCCGAGGACTTCCCGACAGCATCGGGGTGGACCTCCCCGAACTCAACCTCCGGACCTACGTCACGGTGCCCGGAGAGGACAGACCGGCCGTCTTCTTCTACAGCCTCGATGCCGACGGGTGGCTCTCGGTCCTCGGCGCTCGGTTGGCGTTCGGGCTGCCGTACTACAACGCGGACATAAAAATGATAGAACGGGACGGGGCGATCCGCTACCGCAGTCGCCGCGCGCATCCGGGTGATCAACCGCTGCGGTTCGACGCGCGGTACGAGCCGACCGGTGACCGACTCGACGCCGAACCGGGGTCGCTGGCCGAGTTCCTCACCGAACGCTATCGGTTCTACGTCGGCGGCCCGGGTGGAACGATTGCGTACGCGAACGTCGACCACGACGTGTGGTCGCTCCGCCCCGCGACGGTGGAATTCCGGAAGAACGAGATTTTTCGGGCGAACAACTTCGCCGAACCGGACGGGGAGCCGATCTGTTACTACAGTTCTGGCGTTGACATCGTGTCGTCGGGTCGCAAGTGGTTAAAGTGAACTACCCCCACCTACCGCGCTCGGGCTTACCCAGCCCTCGCTTTGTGAGGTGGGGGCTTCCTCGTTCAACGACAAGACTTGCAGATTCACCGGGAATCCACAGCGGTCTCACTCTCCGGAGGCGTGGATTCGGCCCGTCCCATGCCTATTTGTCCGCACTGCGCAGTGCGTGCGAGGGTTTGAGTTTTCAACTCCTCTACTATCACGCACAGTACCGCTTTGTGTCGATAGTACATCAAGCTATTGCACGTCTAAGAACAACGAAGACGGCGGGCGTATCCCCTCCCTAC
>NZ_JBAWAC010000366.1:0-10773 GCF_049589095.1 Haladaptatus sp.
CCTACGGGATTTCGGCGGCGACGAGGCGTCATCGAGGCGGTACGACAACGGCGACAACGACGACAGTCACGATGAGGACGACTACGGGTTCGACAATAACGACGTTCTCGACGGGAACGACGACGGCAATACCGGATTCGACGAATCCAGTCGTCCCAATACCACCAACGAAGACGACTTCGGCGACCCCTTCGCTGTTGGTGATATCTTCGCGCGCGAGGAGTTATTACGAGTCGGCTACGTTCCGGATCGGGACCGAATCATCGGGCGTGACGACGAGATTCGAGCGGTCGGGAAAGCACTCGGCCCCGCCGTCCGTGGCGGACCCCCACGGAATCTGTTGTTGTACGGAAAAACTGGAACCGGGAAGTCGCTCGTCTCGAAACACATGGCTCGCGAGGCTCGGGACAGGGCACACCGCAACGACGTCAATCTCATCTATCAGTACATCGATTGCTCGAACGACGATACGGAAACCCGTGCCGCACGGGAACTCGCACTCGGGGTCCGTGATACGCTCGCGCCCGACTTCGATATCCCTCGCAAAGGGATCGGCGCCGCCGAGTACTTCCGCCATCTGTGGGATATGCTCGACGAACACGAGGTTCGCTCGCTCATCGTCATCCTCGACGAGGTGGACAAACTCGGTGGCGACGACGACATCCTCATGACGCTCTCTCGAGCGGAAGAGACGGGGAAGACGAACTCCTACGTCGGCATCATCGCCATCAGCAACAAGATTCAGTACCGTGAGACCATCGGCGAACGCGTCGATTCGTCGCTGCAGGACCGCGAGTTCGTCTTTCATCCGTACGATGCGAACCAACTCCGCCACATCCTCGAAAATCGCCGCGACGCGTTCTACGAAGACGTGCTGTCCGAGGACGTGATCCCGAAGGTTGCCGCCCTCGCTGCGCGGGAACACGGCGACGCTCGGAAAGCGATCGACATCCTCCGCTATGCTGGCGCGATCGCCGAGGAGTCGGGCACGTCCGAAGTGCTGGGCGAGCATATCGACAGCGCGATGGAGCGCGCTGAGGCGGACCGGTTCGCCGAACTGGTGTCCGGAAGCACCCCGCACGTGAAACACATCCTCGTCGCGCTCGCATCGCTGACGATGAACCGCGAGGAAGAGGAGTTCGCCAAACAGGACATCTACTCCGCGTACAAGACCGTCTGTAAGAACGAGGGTTCCGCCCCGATTTCGTGGGATCGGGTCTCCCGACTGCTGAAAGAACAGTCGTTCCTCGGCATCACGGAAAGCCGTCACACCGGCGGCGGCTACGAAAAAGGGAGCTATCGGGTGCACTCGCTAAACCGCGACCCCGCGATCGTGCTGAAGGCGCTGAACTCCGGTACGGACCCGATCTAAAGCGTCGGATGCGTAGCCCGTGAGACCGACGTACGAACGTTTTCACCCGTGAGGACGGGAACGAGAGACCGGATTTTTCAGCCGTGACTTCCTACGGGTGTCGTATGCACTTCGATCAGCGAACCCAAGACGCCCTCCGTGAAACCGGTGGGCTATCGACTTCCGAAATTGTGACAGTCGCCGACACCATCGTCGAGACGACCCGAGAGGACGCCGACCGTCTGGAAGTGTTCTTCGACGGCGTCGATACGATTTACTCCGACATGGAACAGGCACACTCGGCCAGCGAATTTCCGGAACACGAGATACGATATCTGGATCTCTACACGCACGCCGATGCGATTCGTGGTTACCTCCGATTCGATACGTGGGGTGTTCCCGTCGAAGGCGGTCGAATTCTCACCGAAAACTGCGTCGAACTGACGCTCGGGAAGCCGACGAACGCGCGGGTTCGGTTCGCGCTTGACCGCGACGACCTTTGAAATTCGACGGTACAGTCCATCAACATCTACAATAGGTAGAATAGATACAATAGAAACAATATATGGGATGTCTACAATGGACACAAAGCTATCAAGAGGTGCAATAGGTAGCTATCGATAAATGGATCTGATCTGCATTCGCCTCAAAAACGAGCCGGAGACGGGTTTGGCTACGTGTTTTTCACGGTGCTCCGGCGAGGACAAACTTGGATTCGGTGTCGCCGTTGTGTATCTGGCGGGTCGCCTCCGGCGGTACCCGTAGCGCGTCGCCGCTTTCCATCGTCACGTCCTCGCCATCGATGGTCACGGTCGCTTCCCCGTCCAGCAGGAGGTACACTTCCTCGTGCTCGCGGTCGACGTGAGCGTGTTCCTTTCCGGTCCATCCCGGCTCGCATTCGAGGACCGTCATGCCGAACTGCTCGCACCCGAGCGGGTCCCGGAGGAAGTGCATTCCGTCGCCCACCGATTCCACGTCTCGATAGTTGACTTTCGTGTGTGCCATCCCAAACCACTACTCCCTCCTCCAGCAAAGTTCTCCCGCCCGACGAGGAGCTACCAATCGTTGACGAGCCGTTATCGGTACTGTAGCCACTGGGTGCGGTGGAAGTGGTAAGGAAAGCGGGGTGCCCTCACAATCGGCACGGGTGCAATGCCGGTGATGGCGCCGGACAGGCGGTCCGTGCCGGGTTTGTGAGAGCGTATCTCTACCAAGGACCGGAACGGTAAAACGCGTTCCGGAAGCTAAAAATCTCATTGTAGTAACCCGCACCCGCGTCTACTTTCGACGAATTCAGCGCCCCCCGTTCGGCGATTAGCACGTGGTGATGGCTGGTAATGGGGCCGAATCAGAGGTCGTACAACCGTTCCGCGTTCCCCCGCAGAACGTTCCGAGCGACCGTCGCGGCGTACGCTTCGTTCACGAACCCGTCGGCGACCAGGCTTTCGAGAACCGTCGCGAGCGCATCCCGCGTTCGTCGTTCGGCGAGGACGTATCGTTCGGGTACCGAGCAGGCGTCGCTACCGTACAGCACTTTCGTCATCGGTACCAGTTCGAACGCCGACTCGATGACCCGCTCACAACCGTGCTGCACGAACGGGATGGCGAGCGAGAGGTCGAGATACACGTTGTCGAACGTCGATGCGACGTATCCGGATTCGCGGACGTAGGGGTAGCCCGCGTGCAGAAGGACGACTTTCGTCGACGGATGCTGGGCGATGAAATCGGAGAGGAGCGTCGGATCGACCCGTCGCGGATGCGCATCCGAATCGCCGAATCCGGTGTGGAACTGTATCGGAACCGCTCGTTCCGCCGCCAGCGTGCTCGCCCGGTGGACGAAGTAGTCGAGCACCGTCTGGTCCGAAAACCGTCCCGACCAGCCGTCTCTTACGCTTGAAAACGCCGTTCTGGCTTCCCTCCGGTCAGGATTCCCGACCGCCAAGCCGCTCCGGTACGCGACGATGGACTTCAATCCGACGTAATCGTCGGCGAGCGCGTCGTCTATCGCGTCCTCGAACGCCCGCTCGAAGCCCGCGAACGAGTCGTGTCGATCCAGTAGCTCCTCCAACAGGGATTCGATTCGCAGGAGCGGGTGGACCGCCGCAGTCGTGTACGCGCGAAAGTCGTCCGGCGACGTGTCGGGAAACCCGTCATCGACGAGAATTCGCTCGGTGTTCGTCCCGTCGATGAGGTCGCGGCTGTACGATTCGAGGTCGACGGCGGCGCGTCGAGAGAGCAGTTCGTCTTCGGTCTCGCCTTCGAACCGTTCATCCAAAAGGTCGAGAGCGGCCCGATAGTTGAGCGTCTGTCGGGCGTGTCTCGGCGAGAGGTCGCCCTCGGTGAAGTACCCCGCGAACGACTCTAGAACCGTCTCCGCGGACAGCGGTTCGACGGGATGGGCGTGGTTGTCGACGAGCGCGATGCCCTCGATTTGCTCCCGGAGGTCCATGGGAACTCATCCACCCCGCGATACAAGGCCGTTGCCTCCGGAAACGCCACCGTCGTTGACGGCATCGGTAAACGCCACCGTCGCTGACGGCATCGGTGCTTCCACGCTCGACCGACCACCCTCACGACTGGTGGAAACCATGACGTGTACTGCCGTGGTAGATGGGATGGATCATGCCCACCGAATCGGAAGTCATCGACATCTGTGCGGGTGATGACGTGGAACTCGTCCGACTGCTTTGGGTCGACAACGCGGGCGTCGAACGGGGTCGCGTCGTCAACGCGGCGAACGTCGAGGACGTTTTCGCCTCCGGCGCAAACATCGCGCAGGCCCAACAGGCGTTCACCGACCTCGATTACCCCACCGAGGATGCGCCGTTGGGGCGCGTCGGGGAGGTCAGACTCGTCCCGGACCCCGACACCTTTCGAACTCTCACGTACGCCGAACGCGCCGCGGCGATGATGTGTGACATCCATCGACTCGACCGGACGCCGTGGGAGATCGATCCCCGATCACGGCTTCGCGGCTTTCTCGACGGATTCGAATATCGGTCACGCGCCGCGTTCGAACCAGAGTGGTATCTCGTCCGGGAAACGACGAAGGGAATCGAACCGTTCGACCGAAGCGGCTGTTACACGGCGGACGGGATTCAGAGCGCCCACGATGTCGTCCTCGAAATCGTCGACGATCTCGCGGCCCAGGGGATCGAGATGGCGACGTACTACCCCGAGTACAGCCCCGGTCAGCAGGAGATCGCTATCGAACCCGGCGACGGCCTCACTCCGGCGGACGACCACGCGTTCTACAAACAGACGGTGAAAGCGGTGGCGAAAAACCACGATAGCAGAGCCACGTTCTCCCCGAAACCGTTTCCCGACCACGCGGGTAGCGGGTGCCATCTCCACCTCTCCCTCTGGAACGGGGAGGAGAACGCGTTTTACGACCCGGACGACGAGTCGCCGTACGGGATTTCGGAGACGTGTAAGCGGTTCGTCGGGGGCGTGCTCGCCCACGCGAGGGCGCTCGTCGCGCTGACGGCACCCTCGGTCGTCTCGTACAAGCGACTTCAACCGGGCTCGTGGGCGTCGGCGTACACGGCGTGGGGGCTCGACAATCGGGAGGCGATGGTGCGTATTCCATCCGCACAGTGGGAGAACGCCGCGGCGACCACTCGTCTGGAACTGAAAGCCGCCGACAACACCGCGAACCCGTATCTCGCGCTCCTCGGCGTCCTGGCCGCGGGGCGGGACGGCATCGAGCGCGGTCTCGACCCGGGAGAACCACTCGACGTCGATCCGGGGAGCCTCTCCGAATCGGAGCGGGAACGTCGTGGTATCGAACGGCTTCCGCAGTCGCTCGGCGAGGCTATCGACGAACTCGAAGCCGACACGGTCCTTTCGGACGCGATGGGCGACGACCTCCATCGGACGTACGTCGCGGTGAAGCGCGCGACGTGGACCGATGCGGCGACCGCAGTCACCGATTGGGACGTGGAAACCTACACGCGGCTCTACTGAACGTCGATCCCCATCGTTTCCCGCCAGGAACGACCGGCCTCACGCGACCAGTTCGTCGATGATGGCGTTCGCGCTCGCGAGATTGGTCGCGAGGGGAACGTCGTGAACGTCGCACACTCGCAGGAGCGCGTTGATGTCCGGTTCGTGCGGCTGTGCGGTCAGCGGATCCCGGAGGAATATCACGGCGTGGCAGTCCCCGGCGGCGACCGCGGCCCCGATCATCATGTCCCCGCCGAGCGGACCGGACTCCTTCGGTTCGACGACGAGGTCGGTTTCCTCGTTGATTCGCTGGCCGGTCGTCCCGGTCGAGATGCAGTCGGCGGTCGAAAGCTGGTCGATGTTCCGCCGGACGAACTCCACCATCTCCGGTTTCTTCTCGTCGTGTGCGATGAGCGCAATCTGCATGTGAGCCGGTACAACCGGGAGCATCTTCAAGCTACGTCGTCACCCGACCGGAAAGCGACGACGAAGACGAAAACGAACACGTCGGCGAGACGTGTCCCCATCGTGTCTACAAAGCTTATATTCTCTCGTCGCAATAGTTATTGTATGGCTGGACGATTTCGACGCGGACTTTCCATCGTTGACGACAGTGTCGACGTCTTCCGGGACAATCCCTCCCTCGCGATCCTTCCGCTCCTGAGCCTTCTTTCGGTCGGGAGCGCGTTCGCCGCCGTGGCCGGGGTGTTGCTCTACTACGGCGTCCTCGGCGACGTGCTCGGAAGCGACTTCCTTCAGTATGTGGGCGTGTTCGTCGGGTTGGCCGTCTCGTCGAGCGTCGGCGTGTTCTTCAACGCCGCCGTCGTCCACTGTGCGGCGAAATACTTCGACGGCGAGGAAACGTCCGCCCGCGAAGGGCTCGCCGCCGCGTGGCGAGTTCGACGGCGGATCGCCCTGTGGTCGGTGGCCGCGGCGACGCTCGGGACCGTGCTGTACATCATCGACGACAAACTCGGTCCCCTCGGGAGCCTCGCACGATTGCTCTTCGACCTCGCGTGGTCGTTGCTGACGTTCTTCGTCGTCCCCGTCATCGTGCTCGAAGACACGGACGCCCTTCGTCCGATGTTACGCCAAAGCGGGGCCGCGTTCCGCGACACGTGGGGCGAGAGCGTCAGCGCGTCGCTGGGCGTTTCGCTCGTATTCCTTCCGGTTGCACTGGTCGGACTCGTCTGTCTCGGCTGGGCGTATTTCGCCGCCGCCGGACTCGTGGCGTACACCCTCGGAACCGTCGGCTTCGTGTTGCTCGTCGCTTCGATGGTCATTTCACAGGTCGTCGGTATGATCGCTCGAACCGCCCTCTATCGGTACGCTACGACTGGAGAACAGGTCGGGCCGTTCACGGGTCGAAAACCCGACAGCGTCTTCCCCTCGAAATAACTCGACGACTTGCATAACCCTGGAGCTATCATCACGGCCGCGTTCTGTGTCCTCTGTGCTTACTCTCGTGGTATGAGTTACTCCTTTCTGTAGCCGAAACTACGGTAGTCCTATCTAACGTAGCTGAAACTACGGTAGTTGGAGCTACGTTAGTCGTGGGCTTAGAACGTCAGTCGATACGCGCTTCCGTTCCCGCGAGGTCCTCGATGACTTGCATCACGCCGGAGTTGTCGTCACGGCCGCGTCCCGTGGTCTCCATCGATTTGTACAGTTCGTGTGCGACTGACGTCTGTGGGAGCGGGACGCCGAACTCCTCACCGGCGTCGGTTGCGATTCGGAGGTCTTTGTACTGATACGAGGCGAAAAAGCCGGGATCGAAGTTGCCCTCGATCATTTGCGATGCGCGGTTGTCGAGCGTCCAACACCCCGCGGCACCGCCGCTGATCGCGTCGATCACGGCTTCGAGGTCCGCACCCGCTTTTTCCGCGAAGACGAGGGCTTCGCTGACGCCGACCATCTGTGCCGAGACGACGATCTGATTGCACGCCTTCGTCGTCTGGCCCGCGCCGTTCGGCCCGCAGTGGGTAACCGTCTCGCCCATGACTTCGAAGAGGTCCATCTGCTCGTCGAACACCGCCTCGTCGCCGCCCGCCATGATGGAGAGCGTTCCCTCTATCGCGCCGACTTCGCCGCCGCTGATCGGCGCGTCGAGCATGCTCGCGCCCTTCTCGGCGATGTCCGCGGCGAGTTCTTCGGTCGTCGTCGGCGAAATCGTGGACATGTCGATGACCGTCATGCCCTCGCTCACTCCCGCGAGGATACCGTCGTCGCTCCGGACGATTTTCTCGACGACCGCCGAATCCGGCAGACACGTGATGACGACGTCGACCCGCTCCGCGACATCGCGCGGGGAATCGCCCGCCGCACCGCCGTACTCGACGAGTTCGTCAACCGGTTCCTGTGAGCGATTGTACCCGACGACGTCGTATCCCGCGTCGATGAGGTTCTTCGCCATTGGTTTGCCCATGATTCCGAGTCCGATGAAGCCGATAGTCTTCCCTGTCATCGTTTGTTGGTTTGTGTGCGACAGCAAAATTATGGGGGTAACGGCGAGGCGGATGATTTCGGGTTTCGAACCCGTGGTGATTTCCGGTACCGACGTTCAGTCGTCGGGCGGTCAGTCGTCGCTGGTAACGGACCGATTCGGCGACTGACTCGATGCCGGTTTCGGGGAGATGTCCTTGCGCCGAGCGTCCAAACCGGAGAACGCGTACACCAATGCGATCAGCGTCACGAGACCGATGGGGAGCAGAACGAGCGGGCCGACGCTCGTGAGTCCGTACAGCAGGTACAGGAACGCCGTCGCCGTGAGGACGGTGAACGCGTAGTACATCTGCGTGCGAACGTGATCGATGTGATCCGATCCGGCGAACGTCGATGCGAGGACGGTCGTGTCCGAGATGGGCGAGCAGTTGTCCCCGAAGATGGCACCGCTGAACATCGCGCCGACCGAGACGGCGATGAATCCGGGGGAATAGCCACCGATCTTCCACGCCAGCGGAATCACGATGGGAGTCATGATGGACATCGTCCCCCACGACGTGCCGATGGCGAGGGAGATGACGGCGGAGATGAGGAAGATGACGACGGGGAGCACCGTCGGCGAAACCGTTCCCGATGCGTACTGCGTGACGTACTGGCCGGTCCCGAGCGCCGACGCCACCGACCCGATGGACCACGCCAACACGAGGATGCTGACCGCCGGAAGCATCGTTCCGAACCCGTCGAGGATGGTGTCCATCGTCTGGTCGAGCGTCATGACGCCCTCCGCGAGCGCAAGTACGATTGCCGTGGCGACCATGGCGAACGACCCCCAGACGAGCGCGGTGGCGATGTTCGTGTTGTTGACCATCTCTATCGTCGTCCGACCGGGACTGTATCCCATCATCACCGCGCCACCGACGACGACGGCGACGAGCGCGAAGACGGGAAGGATGAACGTCCGAAGGGGAGCATCGTCGTCCAGCGGTTTGCCCAGATCATCCTTGATGTTCTGAAGCGGGTTCGCGTCGTCGCGGATGACGTTGCCGGTCCGCTGTGCGCGGTTTTCGGCGTCCAGCATCTCGCCGAAATCCCGGCCGCTGATGACGATGATGCCGACCATCGCCAGCGCCAGTATGGAGTACATGTTGTACGGCACGCTGTGAAGGAACGTCGCGGTCGCGGTGGGGGTCTGTTCGGCGATTCCGAGCTTTTTGTACTGATCCGCTATCAATCCTATTTCGAACGCGACCCAACTGGAGATGCCGATGGTCGCCATCGGCGCGGCCGTCGAATCGAGGATGTAGGCTAACTTCTCGCGCGACATCCGCTTCTCGTCGGCGATGCTCTTCAGCGAACTGCCGACGATGGCGTTGTTGGCGTAGTCGTCGAAGTTCCAAATGAGGCCGAGCAGCCACCCCACGACCCCGACCTTTCGATGGGAGTCGATCCGCCTCGTGGCGAACCGCGTTATCGCCATCGCGCCACCTAACCGCCAGATGAGCGCGATTCCGGCCCCTAAAAGCATCGTAAATACGAGAATCTTCGCGTTGAACGTGCTGTTCCCGATGGAGTTGATTATCCAATCGAACGTCTTCGCGATGCCGACGTTTCCGCTGTAGATGATGCCGCCCGTCCAGACGCCGATGAAGAGCGACAGCATCGCCCGGCGCGTGATGACGGCGAGCACGATGGCCAAGACGGGTGGTACCAGTGATAGCGCTCCGAAATCCGATGGCATGCTATGCTCATTCACATCATGGGTTAATAGTGGTTTTTGCCGATTTCGATAAACAAGACTCTGTTCTGAATTTTACACGGAGCGGGAACTCGCGGTGGTGACGACGGGATTCCTCCCACTGATCACCAACCGATTACCCACCGACCACCCGGTTATATTGTCCGGAAATACGAACGTCGAGGCATGACCGTCACGGCCATGCTCGTTGTCGCACCGCTCGACGATTCGAACGCCGATTTCGACGCGGAAATCGCGAACGCGATAGACGCACTGGAGGAGTTCGACGTTCAGTACGAGACACATCCGATGGAGACGACGATTCAAGCCGACGAACTCTCGGAAGTGTTCGCCGCCGCACAGGCGGCCACGGAAGCGGTCGATGCGTCACGGACGTTGACGACGCTCAAAATCGACCACTTCCGCGAGGAGACGCTCGACGTGAGCGAGAAAGTCGAGCGCGTCGAACGCCATCTCGGGCGCTCGGCTCGAAGTTCGGACGACGATGCGGAATCGTATCGCGGATAATACGTGAACGATCGGTGGAATCGGTACACTGTGTTCGAGGCAGTGTGCCGTGTTCCCTGCCGGTAGCCCCCCTACGACTATTTCTCGCAATAGCACGGGAGCGATTCGAGACCGTACAGGCCGCTCAGCGGTTGCAGGTCCATCAAATCGGCTTCGACCGTTTCGAATCGGTCGAGAAGCGCTTCGAGCGCGATGTCCGCCTCCAGTCGAGCGAGCGGCGCGCCCAGACAGTAGTGAACCCATTTTCCGAACGCGATGTGCCGGTTCGGCCGTCGCTCCGGTCGGAACTCCTCGGGGTCGTCGAACAGTTCTGGGTCACGGTTCGCGGCACCTAACCATCCCGTGACGACGTCCCCGGCCTGGATCTGCTGTCCGTTCAGTTCCACGTCCTTCAGGGCGATTCGGTCCAGTGATTGGATCGGCGACCGATAGCGGAGTACCTCCTCTATCACCTTCTTGCGGTCTATTTCCCCCGTTCGGACCGCATCCATCATTCCTTCCTCTTCCAAACACCAGATGGCGTTCGTGAGGAGGTTCGTCGTCGTGATGTTACCCGCGAGAAGCAACAGCATGCAGAACCCGACCCGTTCTTTCTGGGTCAGTTCCTCTGTCGTCGCTGCGAGGGTGATGAGGTCGTCACCGTCGCCCCCTCGGCGCTCCTCCAGCAACTCCGCGAAATACCGACCCATCTCTTCCTGTGCCCGTCGACGTTCCCGCTTGATCCGGTCGATGTCGATGCCGTCCGTGGAACGTGCGACGAGCGCATCCGACC
>NZ_JBAWAC010000367.1:0-3848 GCF_049589095.1 Haladaptatus sp.
CCGACGTTCTCTCGAAGCCCTTCGATGGAGTCCTCGGCAACGAGTTCGCCCTCGCGAAGGATTCCGACTCGGTCACAGACGGCTTCGACCTGCCCGAGGATGTGACTGGAGAAGAACACCGTCGCGCCCCGCTCCCGTTCTTCATCGATGATCTCGCGCATCTCGTGGGCACCCGTCGGGTCGAGACCGGACGACGGTTCGTCGAGAATGAGGAGGTCGGGGTCGCCGACCAGCGCCATCGCAAGCCCGAGTCGTTGGGCCATCCCTTTCGAGTAGCCCCCCGCTTTCCGGTCGGCGGCCTCGGGGATTCCGACCCGGTTCAGCAGTTCGTCCGGGTCGGCGGCGGCGTTCTTCGCTTCGATGGCGAACTCCATATGCTGTCTTCCGGTGAGGCGGTCGTAGACGGACAACCCTTCCGGGAGAACGCCAGTCCGTTTGCGAATCGCCATGCTCTCGGTCTGTGCATCGTGTCCGAGAACGGTGACCGAACCCTTCGTCGGGCGGATAAAAGCGAGAATGAGGTCGATGGTCGTCGATTTTCCCGCCCCGTTCGGCCCGAGAAAGCCGAACACTTCGCCCTCCTTCACGTCGAGTGAAAGATTATTGACGGCCGTGACGTCCCCATATCGCTTCGTCACGTCGTCCAATCGGATAGCGGTCATCGGTTCAGATTCCGCCAACGCACACATAACGGTGTTGCTCCGTGCTATACCGTGTCATCTGGGTCACGCTTTTCCGCGATTCGTGTCGCCTCCGTGGCGTATCGTTCCTTCTCGGCTTCGTCGGTAACCCGGGCCAGTCGTTCCCGTTCGACTTCGATTGCAGCGGTCGTTTCGCCACCGAGTCTCCCCGCCCGTTCCTTGCGAAGATACCATTCTCCGTCGGGCGTCGAGTACACCAGCGTCAACAGGTCGCGGTCGCTGTACGTTCGTTCGACCAACCACACTCGAACCTCGTCCATGGCTGGCCGTTCGTGGGTATCGAATTTGTATCTGGCGAGGTGTCGATAGCCGCAACCTTATTTATCTCCCTGATTGACCGGTAAACGATGGGACAGTCCCCGCTGTCACAGGCGTCCGACGACCGCCTGCTCGACATGCTCTTTGCGGGCGAGGAAATCGAAGAGGAGATCGAACTGGAGGGTGCGCGAATCGCGGTGACGAGTCATCGCCTTCTCGCGTTCATGCCCGAAGGGGAGGACCGACGGTTCGACCACGAGGACCGCCCGAACGTCCTCGATGCCCGTGTGCAAGCCGCTGGCCACCCTGATTACCTCTCGTGGTGTGTTCGGAGCTTCATGTATGGCTTGCTCCTCGTGGGCGGTGGGTACTTACTCGACAGCAGCGGGCTACTCACCGACTTCGGCGATACGAACACGGCGAGTACACAGGCCGTCGCTGGCGTCCAGGGGATGGTCGGAACGATGGTCCACGCTTTTTCCTTGTTGACGAGTATCCTGCTGCTGGTTGGAGGGGTGCTCCTGCTCGTCGGCCTCATCCTCGGGGTTCTCTACCTCTTTACCCGTTCGGAGGAACTGATAATCGAACGCGCCGGACGCGACCCGATTCGAATTCCCGTCGATGGCAACGAGGCCGAGGACGCCGCTCGTCGCATTCGGGCGGCGGTAGGGACAGGTTCAAAGCCGAGCATCGACTAATCGAAATCGATGGACGTGGCGACCGTCCGGGAGCACGCGAGCGAATTACCGCGTGAACCCGGCGTGTATCAATTCTTGGAAGGCGACACGGTTCGCTATGTGGGGAAGGCCGTCGATCTTCGGGCGCGGGTTCGGTCGTACGCCGACCCACGGAGCAACCGCATCGGGAACATGGTCGCACGGGCGGATTCGCTCGACTTCGCCGTCACCGATACGGAGACGCAGGCGCTCCTGTTGGAAGCGAACCTGATCAAACGGTATCAGCCACGCTACAACGTCCGCCTGAAGGACGACAAATCCTATCCGCTGGTGCAGGTGACGGGGCATACATTCCCGCGGATCGAAATCACCCGCGACCCCGACCGGGCCGGAGCGACGGTGTTCGGTCCGTTCACGAACAAATCGACGGTCGAGACGGTCGTCAAGGCGCTTCGGGAGACGTACGGTATCCGTGGCTGCTCGGACCACAAGTTCGCCAACCGCGACCGGCCGTGTCTCGACCACGACCTCGGTCTCTGTACCGCGCCGTGTACGGGCGAAATCGGTCGCGAACCGTACCTCGGCGACGTGAAAAGCGTCGAGCGATTCTTGGGTGGCGAGGTGGACGTGCTCGCACGCCCGCTTCGCCGCGAGATGGAGGCGGCCGCCCAGAGCCACGAATTCGAGCGGGCGGCGAACCTCCGCGACCGACTCGACGCCGTCGAGTCGTTCCACGGCGGCGACGCCGATGCGATTACCTCGCAGACCGACGAGCGAACCGTGGACGTTCTCGGGGCCGCAGTCGAGGGCGAACGGGCGACGGTCGCGCGACTGCACAGCGAGCGCGGCCAACTCGTGGACCGTGACCACCACTCGCTGTCGGTACCGGACGGGGACGACGTGGCCTCCGTCTTCGGCGGGTTCATCCCGCAGTTCTACGCCGAGCGCGACCTTCCCGACGCGCTGTTGCTTTCGGAGCGTCCGGACGACGTCGACGTGATGGAGTGGTTGGAAACCGAAGGCGTCGCCGTTCGTGTGCCGGGTGCCGGACGGGAGGCGACGCTCGTGGATCTGGCGTTGAAGAACGCCCGCAGAGGTGCGGGCAATCCGGACGAACTCCGTGCGCTCGCGGACGCGCTCTCGATCCCCTCGGCCGAACGAATCGAGGGATTCGACGTGAGCCACGCACAGGGCTCCTCGGTCGTCGGAAGCAACGTCGTTCTCGTCGGTGGGTCGCCCGAGAAGGGCGACTACCGCCGGAAGAAACTGACGGAGAAAAACGACGATTACGCGAACATGCACGACCTGATCCACTGGCGGGCGAAACGGGCGGTCGAGGGTCGGGACGACCGGCCCGACCGGCCCGACCCCGACCTGCTCCTCATCGACGGGGGAAAGGGACAACTCGACGCCGCACGTGAAGCGCTCGACGACATCGGGTGGGACGTACCCGCAGTTGGACTTGCCAAGGCCGAGGAGATAGTCGTCACGCCGACCACGACCTACAACTGGCCGAACGACGCACCCCAGCTCCACGTCCTTCAGCGAGTGCGGGACGAGGCGCACCGGTTCGCGGTGCAGTACCACCAGACGCTTCGGGACGACGTTTCGACCGAACTGGACGACGTCTCGGGAATCGGGCCGCAAACCCGCAGAAAGCTGTTCCGTCGGTTTGGTAGCTTGGCGGGGATTCGAACGGCTTCCGACGACGAACTCCGCGAGGTCGATGGTGTCGGCGAAAAGACGGTGACCGCGCTGCGGCGTCGGTTGTGAGTTCGATATATTCTCCCGTGAGAGACCGGATTACTCCGCCGTTCGCTCGAACGCCACGTCGTGGATTTCGAGTTCGTGGGGTTCGGTGAACATGTCCTTCGGTGGGTGGTCGTCGTGGGCCTCCGCGAACGCGTCGGTGTCGGTCCACGCCTCGAAATACTCCATCGACTCCCAGTAGGTCTGAGAGATGTACGAATCCGTCTCGGAGTTGGCGGGCGTCAGCAACTCGAACTTGACGAAACCGGGTTGACTCTCGACCTTGCCCATGCTGTCTCGAAACCGTTCCACGAACTGGTCCGCGTACTCATCTGCCACGAACAACCTGTTTTCGACGACTATCATTTCACTACGAACTGCGTCGTTTCCACGCTTAACTCTATCTCTCGAAACGGGGTTTTCATAATCAGAAATGGATTATACATCCTCGACAGTTCCGATA
>NZ_JBAWAC010000368.1:0-2032 GCF_049589095.1 Haladaptatus sp.
GATTCCGGCAGTCTCGTCCATACGGACGCGAACGAACCTCACGACCTTCAAGATTCGTCCCCCGGACGCAAGTCTTATGTACAAACTAGTCCGTTGATGTACTACAATGAACGTAGATGGTGCGCTCGCACCCGCGGTCGAGTCCATCCTCCGGACCGCTCGGGAGCGGGTACCGGACGAGGAGACAGAACGGGTGTCCGTGACTCCCCGTTCGTTTCCGGACGCGCTCGCGGCGGCGGCGGACAACGGACGGATGCCGTTGATCGCGGAGGTAAAGCCGACCAGTCCGACGACGGAGGGCGAACGAAGCGACGACCCCGTCGAACTGGCCGAAACGATGGTCGAAAACGGGGCCGCCGCCCTGTCGGTGCTGACCGAACCGGACCACTTCGGCGGCGATTCGGAAAACCTCCGGCGAATCCGCGAGGCGGTCGACGTTCCCGTCCTCCGCAAGGACTTCATCGTTCGGGAGGAGCAACTGGACGTCGTGGAGGCCGACCTCGTCCTCCTCATCGTACGGTTCGTGGACGATTTGGCAGGTCTGCTTTCGGCCGCCGAAGAGCGCGGCTTTCAGGTGCTCGTCGAAGTTCACAGCGGGGAGGAGTTGGCGGAAGCGCTCGACGCCGGTGCGGACATCGTCGGCGTGAACAACCGTGACCTCGCACGACTGGAAGTCGATCTGGACACCTTCGAGTCGGTATCGCCCGCGGTACCGAACGACGTAACCCTCGTCGCCGAAAGCGGCATCACCACGACGGAGGACGCCCGTCGAATGCGGGATGCGGGCGCGGACGGCCTGCTCGTCGGAAGCGCGATCATGGACGGCGACGTGGCCGAGAACACGCGGAGGTTGGTCAACGCATGAGTGAGACGAACGAAACGAACGAGAGGAACGCGATGAACGAAGCGAACGAAACGAAGTTCGGCGAATACGGCGGCCAGTACGTTCCGGAAGTGCTGATGCCCGCCATCGAGGAGTTGCAATCGGCCTACGAACGCTACGTCCTCGACAACGAGGACGGTTTCATGGACGAGTTCCGCCGCCACATGCGGGACTTCGGCGGACGACCGACGCCGCTCCAGCGTGCGGACGCGCTGAGCGAGCGCTACGGGAAGGAAATCTACCTCAAACGAGAGGACCTGGTCCACGGCGGCGCGCACAAACTGAACAACGCGCTCGGTCAGGTCCTGTTGGCGAAGTACATGGGCAAGGAGCGAATCGTCGCCGAAACGGGCGCGGGCCAGCACGGCACCGCGACCGCGATGGCCGCCGCCTACCTCGACATCGACTGTGAGGTGTTCATGGGTCGCACCGACATCAACCGCCAGCGCCCGAACGTCTTCCGGATGCGAACCCACGACGCCCAGGTCAACCCCGTCGATGTCGGGTCGGGAACGCTGAAGGAGGCCATCAACGAGACCATGCGCGACTGGGCGACCAACGTCGAGGACACCCACTACGTCATCGGGAGCGTCGTCGGCCCGCACCCGTTCCCGAAGATGGTGCGCGATTTCCAGTCGGTCATCAGCGAGGAGTCCCGCGAACAGATTCGGGAACAGGCCGGACGACTGCCGGACAGCGTCGTCGCCTGCGCTGGCGGCGGGTCGAACACGATGGGCGCGTTCCACAACTTCGTCGAGGATGAAGACGTCTCGCTGTTCGCCGTCGAAGCGGGCGGGTCGGGGCTGACGATCAACGAAGCGGAGGGCGTCGCACCACATTCGGCCTCACTGGGAACCGGCCAGGACGGCGTGCTCCACGGGGCGCGGACGAAACTGCTCCAGAGCGAGGACGGACAGATACTCGAATCCCACAGCGTGAGTGCAGGACTCGACTACTCCGGCGTCGGCCCGGAACTCGCTCATCTCGTCGAAACCGGCCGCGTGACGCCGGTCAACGTCGGCGACGATGCGGCGCTCGAAGCGTTCCACCGACTCTCGAAGTTGGAGGGGATCATCCCCGCGCTGGAATCGAGTCACGCGGTTGCCTACCTAGAACGCGCGGCGCGTTGCGCCGCGGATGGGTCGAGCG
>NZ_JBAWAC010000369.1:0-11709 GCF_049589095.1 Haladaptatus sp.
ATCGTGTACCGCTGGACGTTCGTTGGGTTCATCGAGACGGTGTGGGCGTACTCGGCGCACTTCCGGATGGACTCCTTCATGTCCTGGACGGCCTCCGGTTCCGAGAGAAACGGCGGCTTCATCAGCAGGTATGCTTTGATACCCGCACCGACCGATGCGGCGTTCTCGCTGGCCTGGATGAAATCGTCGAAGTCGAAGTACTTGTTCACACAATCGTGGCGAACGCGGTCGTTCGCCGTCTCCAGCCCGATGGCCACGTCGGTCTCCAGTCCTTCCTCGCGGAAGTCCCGTAGCTTCTCGGGGGTGACGAAGTCCGGCAGGCTCTCCACGACGATCCGGTCGCGGTCGGAAAACGTCTCGGCGATGGCCTTCCGCGTCTCCGCGCCGACTTCGCGCTCGTCCAGGAACGACCCCGAGGTGTAGATTTTGATGAGGCCGCTCTTCTCGTCGGCTCCCTCGCGTTCGTGTTCGAGACAGACGTCGATCTGATCCATCAGCGCGTCGTGAGGGACGCTGCCGCCCTCGACCGATTCGGCGACGTACCCGCACATCGTACAGCCACCCGCGCGCGCCCAGCGACAACCGCCGGTGTTGAGGATGATGGTCAAACTCTGGTACACGCCGTCGGGCGTGTTGTCCTCGTCCAACCACACCCGCGTCGGTTCGTGTGGGTCGTAGTGCTTCTCCTTCCGGGCGCGAATATCGCGCATCACGGAGTTGTGGGCGTCCATGCCCTTGCCCCGCTCGTAGCTCTCGGGCGTCGGCGTACTCATTGTCGGAGAAAACGGTTACGAGCGTAAATCGGCTTCGTCTCGCCGGGCGACGCGCCGCGAGCAGGCGAGGGCCAGCGCGCCGACGACTGCCCCGACCGTGTCGGCGAGCGCGTCCCACATTGACGGGTCCCGAGGGACCGGTATCTGTGCAATCTCCATGGCGATGCCGAAGACGACGGCCGCCACGACCCCAACCGCGAAGACCACGACCCGTCGATAGTCGGGGCGAGACGCCGAGAGCGCGGCGGCGATGGTGGCGGCGAGCACGGCATAGCCGCTCGCATGAAACCACTTGTCCCGACCGACGACCCCGAGCGGGCCGAGTTTTTCCACGCCGACGTCCGGCGACGCGAACACCGAGAAGTAACAGATGACGGCCGCGACGAAGATCACGAGGAGCCACCGGAGGCGGACGGATTCGATTCGGGACCGAGTCATTCGTTCGACTCATCGTCGGGAGATTTGTAAAGGACGACGGTTCGCCCGCGAGACGAGATCACTCCCCTGAACGCGGAGCAAATACTGCACCGAACCTCGAACCCCGCCGAACTATTCGTCATCATTCATCATTATTGGGCAGTTAGGTGAGACAACAATAGCGATTCAACTGACAACGAGTACAACAGTGATTTTAAACCGGGACGGAACGGATGGAAAATTGATCTACTAGCCGATATTACTGCTGAGCTATCGGTGCGGCACAAATGACATATATCTACTTATTTCTGACTATGTGACTCCCAAATAATCTGTACCGATACCATCAATTATGCGAGGCAGAAACAATGCGGGAGAGTCCTTAGAAACCTGATAGCAAATAGGGTGCCATTCCTTCGATGTATCGTATGCCGGAAGATACACGACGTACGTTTTTGAAGACGGTCGGCCTCGCCGTCGGTGCCACGGGCATCGCCGGTGCAACCGGAACGAACCTCGGCGTCCTCGCAGACGGAGATACGCCCTCCACGCCCCTCCTCGATGATGAGAATTGGACCACGTTCCAGTACGATACCGCGCACACCGGTCACTCACCGGGCAGTGCGCCGTCGGAGTATCCCTTCGTCGAATGGAGCAAGCAAATCGGTGACGGTGGATACACCATCTCCCCGCCGACCATCGCCGATGGCACGGGATACACCGTCAACACCAACGGGACGCTGACCGCGTTCGATTTGGAGACGAGGGAAACCGACTGGCAGGTATCGCTACAGAGCGGTACGCCGCAGAAAGACGGACAGCAGACGCACGATCTCAGTCCCACCGTCGCCGGTGACGTGGTACTCGCGTCTGTCCACGGCGTCCTCCACGCCCGCAACATCTCTGACGGGAGCGTGCAGTGGACGAAGTCCTTCGACAACGCGGACACGGAAAACAACTGGATCCTCTCCCCGACGACCGTCACCGACGGAACGGTGTACGTCTCCGCGGACGAGGACGGACTGTACGCCCTCGATTTGGCGGACGGCTCCGAGCGATGGTCCGTGGACGCATCGGGGGAGATGTACGCTCCCGCCGTCGTCGATGGGGTGGCCTACTTCGTAGCGGACGACGGAATCCACGCACTCGATGCCGACGACGGTACCGAACAGTGGCACGTCGAAGAAAACCGCAACCCGCACGCAGCACTGACCGTCGCCGACGGCCGCGTTTACGCGGATAATCGAGAGTACGTCATGGCGTACGATGCGGACGACGGAACGGAACGCTGGTCGTACGATGGCTCCGACTATTTCGGCGGTTCGTCCGCGTACGCGGACGGAACGCTGTTTTGCATCACGGAGTCGGGTAATCCGTTCGCTCTCGACGCTGCGACCGGAACGAGGTTGTGGCACTCGTCGGAAGTCGGTGGACAGTCGTCGTCGCTCAGCGTGGCCGATGGCGTTCTGTACCTCATCAACGACGGCGTGTTCGCCACGAAAGACGAAATCGGAGCGTTCGGACTCGACGCGAAAACCGGCGACGTGTTGTGGCGATACCAACCGCGTGACGTGAGTCACTACGCGTACCAACCCGCGTCGCCGACCATCGCGGACGGAACGCTCTACGTCGGCGACGACATGGGCTACGTCTACGCGCTCGCGCCGACGGCACCGGACGCCACGAACTGGCGGTTCGAAACCAAGGCCACGCTGACTTGGGAATCCGATCCCATTCGGAAGGCACACATGTCCCCTGCTGCCGGCGAGGGAACCGTTTACAGCAAAACCGCCGGAGACGTGGTCGCCATCGACGAGGAGAGCGGAACGGAGCGATGGCGATTCGAGGGGGACGCCGAGATCGAACTCGCGCCCGTCTTCACCGATGGAACCGTTTTCATCGCCAGCGAGACTGAGTTGTACGCACTGGATGGACGGGCCGGAACGGTGCAGTGGAAACGGTCGTTCGAGGATCGAATCGATGCGATGACCGGCACCGAGGACGGAACGGTGTACGTCGCCGCCGACGAGCAGGTTTTCGCGCTGGACGCCGAGACGGGGGAACAGGAGTGGGTCGCCCCCGGCGAGCAGTGCTCGCTGCTCCGTTGGCCCGAAACCGACCTCGTCGTAACCGACGATGACGTCCTCTATGCGGGCTACGACCACCTCTACGCCATCGACCGAACCGACGGGACGGTTCGATGGTCGGTACACCACTCCTTCGATGGCCCCAGTCTCGCGGTCGGGGACGGAACCGCTTACGTGGGGACCGATACGAGCGACGACGAACCGGACAACGTGTTGGCGTTCGATGTGGAAGACGGAAGCGAACTGTGGAGTACCCAAATGACGGAGCTACCAATCGACGGAATCGCGGCCGACGACGATTCCCTGTACGTGACGCTCGAAGACGGGAAAACGCCGCTGCTCGTCGAGTTGTCGGCCGACGACGGAACGGAACGATGGCGGTTCGAGGGCAACGACGACGGGGACGGTGTCGTCCCCGCACCCGTCATCGCGGGCGACACCGTCTACTTCGCGGCGAACAGGCGAGTACACGCGTTCGACCGTAATGGGAACCGGACGGGACGCTGGGAGACGACCGGCCCGATAGGCGAATCGCCCGTCGTCACCGACGACGCGGTGTACGTCCCGAGCGCGGACCATATCAAGAGCGGCCTCCTCAACTTCGTCTACTCCTTCGACCGCGACGAATAGCGATGGGCACGCTCCGGACCCGTTTGTTTCTCCTCGTCTTGGAGTGACCGTTCTCCCGTCGCCGACGCGGTCATCGCCACCGACCGAAGAGCACGCGCGCGAGCGAATCGCCGTCAGAAACCGCCGATTCGACGCCTGAGTTTAGCCGAAACACCTCGGAAAATTTTCATCCCGATGTCTCACGATAATTCAGAAAGAATCGCCATTCTCGCGGCGCATGGCAACATCTGCCGTATCGAAAGCTTCTAAGTCTGGTTCTCGAACGGGACGATAGGATGTCCGACGAATCCGGAGACTCCCCGAAATTCGAAACGATGGCGGTGACGCACGCGGAACAACCGCCCCATCACGAACGAGCAGGCGACGTAACGATGCCGATTCACCTCGCATCGACGTACGAGGCGGGCGGTATCGACCCGGACGTGGGTCTCGAGGATTTGGATCCTGACGAGAACCAGTATCTCTACTCGCGTCTCGCCAACCCGACCCGCAATGCGCTGGAACACCGACTTGCGGCGCTCGAAGGCGGCGACTACGGGATGGCCTTCGCCTCCGGAACCTCCGCGATCGTCGCCACCATCACGGCGTCGGTTCGGCCCGGCGACCACGTCGTCGCGTTCGACGACCTGTACGGCGGCACCAAGACGATGCTCAAGGAGTTGTTCCGCGAGCGCCTCGACGTGGGCGTGGATTTCGTGGACGCCCGGGACACCGACGCCGTCTCCGACGCCGTCCGAGACGACACCGCCCTCATCTGGATGGAGACGCCGACAAACCCCCTGCTCCGACTCTGTGACATCGAAGCAATCGCCTCCATCGCCGAGTCCGTCGATGCGACCCTCGGCGTGGACAACACCTTCCTCTCGCCGTACTTCCAGCAGCCACTGGAACTCGGTGCCGACGTGGTCGTCCACAGTACGACCAAGTACCTGAACGGCCACAGCGACTCCATCGGCGGTGCCGTCATCACGGACGACGCCGACCTCGCCGACGAAATCGGCTTCCTCCAGCAGGTCGGCATGGGCAACATGCTCGCGCCGTTCGACGCCTTCCTCACCCTCCGCGGGTTGAAGACGCTCCCGCTCCGGATGCGTCAGCACGAGTCCAACGCCGCCGAAATCGCCGCGTACCTCGACGAACACGACGCGGTCTCGACGGTGTACTACCCTGGACTCGAATCCCACCCGCAGTACGAACTCGCCCAACGTCAGATGGACGGCGGCGGTGGCGTCCTCTCGTTCGAAATCGACGGCGGCCTCGAAACCGTGGAGCGCTTCGTCGCCGAACTGGACGAGTTCCCGCTGGCCGTCAGTCTGGGCGGCGTCGAATCGCTCATCGAGCACCCGGCGAGCATGACCCACGCGCCGCTGACGCCGGAAGAACGCGAGGAAATCGGCATCTCGGATTCGTTGTTGCGCGTGTCCGTCGGCGTGGAACATCCGAAGGACCTCATCGCCGACCTGGAGTCGGCGTTCGAAGCGCTAGAATAGCGTTAGAGGTACCAGAACACCGCCATTCCGACGAGGAACGAGACGGCGGCGAGGGCTAAAATCGCGAGTCGCTGTACTGCGCTCGCGGACTCCGGGTCCGCGACGCGGTTCGGACCACGGAACTGCATGACGCCGATGGCGACGAGCGGTAGCCCGGCAATCGAACCGAGTATCGCGTACGGCGAAACGAGGGTGGAACCGACGAGAAATGCGAGGGCCGTCGTGACACCGATAATGATGGACCCGATTCCCCGCTTTTGATGCTGTTCCATACCTGAGGCACCTCGTTCGAATCAGTTAGTCGTTCGGTTGTCTCGGTGACACCAGTTTCGAACCGAGTGCACCGGTGAGGGCACCAACCAGCAGCAGACAGACGAGCGTTCCGGCGAGGACGGAGGTGTCACTGTCGGCGACGAGCCATTTGCCGAGTTCCGCGACCAGTCCGTCAGCCCCGACGAACAACGCGGCCCCTCCCGCGAGAATCTCGAGCGATATGGCGGCGGTGAGCAGTCCGTGAACCCCGCCGCGGACCGAATTACCCCCCGCGAACTTCCCCGTGACGTAGCTACCGACCGGAAACGCCAGCGTGCTGGCGAGTGCTGCCGCGCCGAACAGCGTGTCGAACACGCCGACGAGCACGAGGAGCGCGGGAACGAGATGCGCGCCGAGCGTGATGATCAGTCCGACTGCGACCGCCCCACCGTCGATTCGGGAGGGTGCCGACGGTCGACTCTTCGCCCGGCGAACCCTGGTCAACGGCGGGTCGTCGTCGCTCATTCGTCATCGCCCCGTTCGATGGTCGGTACCGTCCATACTATCGAATCGTTCGCTATCCATCAAAAACGCTTGGCTCCGGAAATTACGCCGATTTCGCGTCCGTCAGTCGCTTGAACTGGTCGTCGGTGAGCGACACCTCGGTCGCGGCGAGGTTCTCGTCCAACTGTTCGACGGTTCGTGCGCCGATGATGGGTGCGGTGACGGCGTCGTGTTCGAGCAACCACGCGAGGCTGACCTTCGCGGGCGTCGTCCCGATTTCGTCGGCCACTTCTTCGACGACGTCCAGCACGTCGAAGTTCTCCTCGGTGAGGTAGCTGTCGCGGAACTGCTGGTCGGTCGCACCGCGGGTTCCCGCCGCCGGTTCCTCGTCGCGTTCGTACTTGCCGGTCAGGAAGCCACCGGCCAGTGGCGACCACGGGATGATACCCATGTCGTAGTCCTCGCACATCGGGATGTAGTTCGGCTCGGTTTCCCGGTTGACGAGGTTGTAGCGGGGCTGTGCGAGGCGGAATGGCTCGTACTCCATCTCGTTGGCCTTGACGACCTTCCACGCGTTGGGTTCGAGCGTCGAGGTGCCGAGATAGTTCACCTTCCCGTCACGGACGAAACCATCGAGCGTCCGCATGAACTCGCCTGCAGGAGTTTCGTCGTCCCAACGGTGGATGTAGAGCAAGTCGACGTAGTCGGTGCCGAGGCGGTCCAGAATGAGGTCCATCTGTCGTCGCAGGTGCTTACGGGAGAGACCGCGGCCGTTCGGGTCGTCCTTCCGGGTCGGCCAGTAGATCTTGGACGCGATGACGAAGTCCTCGCGGTCACGGTCGGCGAGCCAGTTGCCGATGTATCGCTCGCTCTCCCCGTCGCCGTACATGTCGGCGGTGTCGATGAAGTTCCCGCCCGCGTCGGCGTAGGCGTCGAGCAGTTCGTGAGCACGGTCCTCGTCGATTTCGACTTCGCCTTCGTCGTTTTCGTGACCGAATCGCCACGTTCCGAACGAGATCTCGCTTACTTTCGTTCCGGTGTTCCCCAGCGATACGGTTTCGAGCTCCATATCGCATCGTATTCATGCATGACGGTTAAATCGAGCGAAGGAAGGCGACTGGCCGAGCAGAACGGGGGGACCGGAGAGCGACAGCGGGGACCGGAAGAGCGACAGTGGGGACTCGAATAGGGCGAACGAGCGGTCGTTACTTCCGTCCGTATGCGTGTCCGATGAGGAGGGAGATGACGTTACAGCCAAGCAGGCAGAAGAAGACGGTCATCTCTGCGTCAGAGAGACCATTCAGGAGTAAAACGAGATAGCAGAACGGAAAGACGACTGCCGACCAGAAGCCAACGAACTGGATCGGCGTCGTCAGCGAATGCTCGTTGAATCGCGCGTGCAGTGCGGTGAGTTTCCGGCGGCCGATGGCGAGCGACTCACCATCGTCCTTGTAGGTTGTTCCCGACATGGTAGCACACCCGTGCCCGGCTAAATCGTAGACGAGATACCCCTTATAACGGGCAGAGCGTTGGGATGGATTCACACCGTTTACCGTTGATGAACGGACCTGTCTATTCCCCTCTAACTCCCTCCAATCGTCCTATTTGATTTAAAATCGTTTTTGAACCGGTCTGAGAATCCGCGTTTTTCGTGAATGACGGTATTAGTGGACGGGTTTGCATCAGGGTTCAGATGAACGCCAGTGGGAGCATCAACAGAACGCCGAGGGTGAGCCCTGAAACCAGTTCGCGGTGTCCATCCCCCGGTAGGCTCTGCCCGACTTCGAGCGCTTCGGGGATGAACTCCGAGAGGACGAGGTAAATCATGGCACCCGCGGCGAATCCGAAGCCCATCGGAAGGAACCCGCGTGCGCTACGCACGAAGTAGAAGGCGATGACCGCACCGATCGGTTGCGGAAGGCTGGAAAAGACCGACCACCAGACCATCCGCCACTTTCCCACGCCCATCGCGTTGAGCGGGATGGAAATGGCGACCCCCTCCGGGATGTTGTGAATCGAGATGGCAGCGGTCATGAAGATGGCGAGCAGGGGGATAACGAATCCGTCGAAGTGGTAGCCGCCTTGGAATCCGAGGTCCGCGAACGAGACGCCGATGGCGACACCTTCCGGAAAACTGTGGACGGTGAGAACGCCGAGGATGAGGACGAGTTTCTTGAAATCCGCCTCTTCGTACTTCTTCGGGTTCACGTCCGCCCCGGAGATGACGTAGTCGCTGACGACGACGAGTGCGACGCCGACCAGTAATCCGATGACGACCCCCTGTACGCTGCCACCGTTTGCGCTCGATAACCCTTCGGAGATAAGTCCGAAGACGGATGCCGAGACCATAATCCCCGATGCGAGTCCCCAAAGAATGACGTTCCAGCGGTCGTTCACCTCTCGGACGAGAAAGAACGGGAGCGCACCGATACCGGTTGCCAGTGCCGTGATCAAGCCCGCGATGAACACCAACGTCAGATTCGCAAAGAGATCCATACCTCGGGTAAGTACTCGATGCGGATAATAGTTATCATCCTAGTTACCATTTTTTGGTGGGCCTAAACTCTATGGGGCGAATTTGGAAACAAGACTTTAAGAATAGGAAAAATTACTTTCTCTATTCCCGAATATGTCTTGTCAAGCGAAACTCCTCGGAGGCAAAGAATGAGTGATCGACGACGAGAATCGATGGAAAACCGTCGGAAGATATCCGGAGTATCGAAACGAATCGGGAAAATCGAATGCCGGGGATTGGGGCGTAGATTCAGGGCGTGAAACCGGGGTGTTGGTGCAGGGTTTGGAGTCCCAATGCAGGGGGCACGAGCGGTTCGTGTTCGTCGTCCTCAATCGCTCTTGTAGCCGTGGCCGACGAACATCGCGACGAGGTTGAGCACGAGGAGCGGGCCGAGCACGTCGATGGAGGGGGCGAGGCGACTCCCGTAGAGCAGGGGAAGATATCCGAACGGAAGCGCAACCGCCGACCAGAAGCCGACGAATTGGACCGGCATGAGGAGCTTTTTCACCGCCGTCCCGACGCCGTGCTGGTCGGGGAATTCGAAGTTCGATGCGCGTTCGTTCCGTAGCGTTGGAGGACTGGACATGATTTCTTCGGGATGTATTTCTCTCTATGACTGGAGGGGTCATATAACAGGCCGAGAGTAAACAGAAATTCACGACATTTCACCCGTCTGTGTCGATTTATCGACGTTTCATAACTCCTTCAAAAGCGCTTAGACCTTTTATTATTCGATTAGAACCCCTATCTCCAATCCGGTTCCGTATGGGGGTGATAACTGACATTCTCGACTATCTCAACTGATTCATTCTGTATGAGGATAGATTACATTTCTTCCCGTTTGGTCGTGTACTGATCATTGATCGCTCTCCGTACTGTTCCAAAATCGGATCCCATTCGGGCGGTAAACGAGGGATGGGGGAAACGTGGTCGATTGGAGGTTCGCTTCGGAGACGACGAGTTCCGTTCGTGCCCCGTTATCGAGGAGTTGCCGACCAGCGTCGGCAAACAGAAGGCTCATGATCGATATGAGTCCTCGAACGAGCGACGATTCGAAGGAGTCGTCCGACGAAAAACAGAATCGAAAAAACTCCACCCACTGTTCGAATAATCGTCGTTGTCGGCTGTTTTCACGACGTCCCGCGTGAAAAAACGAACAAAATCGTCCGTTCTCAGCCGTTGTCAGCAGTCGTCCGTGCCACCGCTGTTCGAACTTGACTCCGAGCCATTCGACGATGTGCTGATGTCGGAATTGTCCGACCCGCTGGAACTGTCACTGGTGGTGGTGTCGTTCGATCCGTCGGAAGTCTCGTCGTCGGTAGTGGTCGTTGTTCCGTCGTCGGTAGTGGTTGTCTCGTTATCGTCAGTCGTAGTCGTGGTTGTCCCGTCGTTAGCGTCCGTCGTGGTTTCGTCGCTCGTTGTAGTGGTTTCCTCTTCCGTCGTGGTTTCTTCGCTCGTCGTACTGTCCTCTTCCGTGGTCGATGTCTCGTCGGTCGTCGTCGAGGTGTCGTCCCCACCGCCGGAACCACCGGAACCGCCACCGAACATGTCGTCCTCGGTGTTTGCGACTTCGTTGTCGTTGGAATCGAGGAGTGCAATCACGTCGCTGCGGTTCCGCTTGATGACCCGTTCGTCGAACGGCGGTTGGACGACGACATCGGCGTCGTCGACCGATACCGCACCGGAGGCGATCTTGATTATCCCACCGGACCCGACCGTAGTCCCACTTGGAATCGTGCCAGTCTGATCCACGCTGTCGTTTCCGTATTCGAAGTCGACGGTCCACCCGGAGAGATCGACCGATCCACCGCTATCGTTGTAGAAGGTGATGGTATCCTCGGTTGCCGATACGTTCAGCACCTTGAACGCCGGTGTCCCGTCCTGCTGTCCGAACGCCTGTGTTGCACCGCCGCCGATCGCGAGTGTCGCTCCTATCCCAGCAAGAACTGTTCTTCGAGTGGGCTCCATGATACATTCGCACCAACACAGATTATACACTTAACATGATTTGGTTACTGAAGTTCATATCCGGAGGAATATAATTTAGGGATGAGCTGACAACTTTAGCGATAAATTCTCAAAATTGAGCCCATTCCATCGAGTCACTAACGATGCCGTCCGGCGATATCGTCCAGATCTCGCGAATACACATATCGAATCAGAAACTAGACAATATCCTTCCAGGAATCTATTTTTGGATCGTGATGGGAAATAAAATCACGACAGATCGCCGCTATGTGGTCCACTCAAAGGAGCCGCATTTCGTGTCGAAAGAATCGACGTACTAGCCGCTCGACACCGTTACACGACCCGGCAAACCAACGGCTACGAAGGATTAGTTTTTCGTAAGAATACGATGCCCGGGGAGGGCTCCGAACCCTCGATCTCCGCATGTCCCAGATTCGAGACCTGGCGGGGTCTCTCGGGCGCATGGGAGGCTTCCAAGGCCTGAGCGCCAAATCTCAGAACCCTATGAGTGCGGCGCTATGTCCAGCTAAGCCACCCGGGCTCGATTACGGATAGGCAACTGGTACTCTTTAAAGTTCCCATCTCGATTGAGGATGTGAGAGTGTCGATTGCCACCGCGTCGCTCGATTTTGTCCACGCGCGAACCGTCTCAGTTAGTGTTCGAGAGGATATGAGTTTTCTCCCTGTCGTGTCTATCCATCGGTCTTAAGACATGGGCATGACCATTCCCATCATGAACGTTCCGGGAATCGTCCAGTCCAGCCTTGGAGACGAACACGTGGCCGCGAAAGTGTCCCTCGGGGGCGAAGATATACTCTACGTGACACCGACGCGGACGCTTATCTATCGTGCCGACGGCTTGCTGAGCGACGAATCCGTCGAGGAGTATCCGCACGATGCGGAGCGAATCAGCGTCTCGGAGGGTCGTCGCAAATCGACCATCACGCTCGATTACGGCATCGACGGCGAGGAGACGCTCAAGATTCCCACGAAGCGCCTCCACGACGCGCTTCACCCCGTCATCGCGGGCGTACTGAACGGCGCGGGCGTCACCGACTCGAACGAGCAGGTCC
>NZ_JBAWAC010000370.1:0-8790 GCF_049589095.1 Haladaptatus sp.
TCGGGCGGGGCGGGAATCGGAACGCCGACGAACTTGAACAGCGCGCCGGTCAGCAGTCCGGTCAGCAACGCAAGCGCAGTGAGTGTGTAATCCATTGAGTATGTACTCCGGAGAGTGCGGTGAAAAGTAGTTCGGACTGTGGCGTCGTTCGGGCGAGTTCGCCGTCAACGACGTTGTGAGAGTGGTTGTGCTACACCAAGCGGGACTGATATCCACGCGTCGTCCTGCGTGATGTCCGCAATGATAGCCAACTTGCCGCCGTCGTCGTCCTCGTCCACGGCGAACATGACTTCGCCGTCCGGAGCCAGTGCATCCGAGTCGTCGGTTGAGCATGTCCAATTCAGAGTCAATCACCGTCGTTCACTTGCCTGCCGTTCGGCAAGTCTGGAGGCATATCTCTCCTTCTCCCTCTTTGTTATGGACCCCCTTCGGCGTTACAAGAACCCCTTACCGGGCCGGAAACCCGGTTTACGGCGAGTTGGACTGTCAGTATGGTCGGTACAACCGACCGGTGGGGCGGTACGCGCAGGATAACAAAGTACCATCCGGGAATACGCTGGTCACGGACTGATTTCCATGCCGCTTCTAGAACGACAGACGGGCCAGCACCGCGCGACGACCGCCAGCGGACAATTACGCGTATGAGCCACGAAACGAACGAATCGTGGTGGACACGGATCACGCGTCCAGTGTTGGAGTTTCCGATCGATTTGGCCATCCTCGGTATTGCAGTCATACTCCTCTCCCTTGCGCTGATGCAACCGGGGGTGTACGGAACGCCACTCGCAGTCGCGTTGGGGATTCCACTCGTGTTCTTCGCGCCGGGGTACGCCCTCGTCGCGTTGTTGTTCCCGCAGGCCGGAAAACACACGTCGAGATGGTCGAGTCCGGGGCGATTCCGGCAGGACGGCGTAACGATGGGTGAACGGTGTGCGCTCTCGTTCGGCGTCAGCGTGTCGTTGCTGACGACGCTCGGCGTCATCTTCTCGCTCGCTCAACTGTCGTTCGCGCCGCTGCACGTACTCGGTGCGATCGTCGGGTTTACGCTCGTGATCTCGCTTTTCGCCGTCGTCCGGCGGTTCTACGTGCCGAAACAGGATCGACTGTCGATTTCGCTCCGGAGCGGTATCGCTCGGTTGTACCGTGCGCTCTTCGACGAGGAATCGGCGGCCGACGTGGTGCTCAACCTCGCGCTCATGCTTTCAGTCGTGATTGCACTGACGACTGTCGGGTTCGCCGTCGCCGCTCCGCAGGACGGCGATCACTTCTCCAACCTCTCCCTGCTCACGAAGGGATCCGACGGGAAGTACGTCGCCGAGAACTACCCGGAGAACATCACGGCGGGCGAGTCGAAACCCGTGTTCGTCGCCGTCAACAATCACGAGGATAAAGCGGTTCACTACTCCGTCGTCGTCGAACTTCAGCGCGTGGAACAGCAGCCGAACGGTGCTGGTAGCGTCACTAAACAGGAGGAGTTGGGGCGGTTCGATCATCGTCTCGGCGCTGGTGACACGTGGCGCGTTCGCCACGACATCGCGCCGACGATGACCGGGGAGAACCTCCGCGTCGAGTATCTGCTTTACAAGGGCACTCCGCCCAGCAATCCGACGGTGGACAACGCCGACCAACACGCCCAGATCTGGATCAACGTGACCGGATAATGTGGCCGTGGGAACATCTCGCGTTCGGCTACCTCGTGTACTCCTCGTATCGTCACTTCCGCACCGGGCGGCCGCCGAGGGGCGATGCCGTCGTCGCCCTCGCGGTCGCGACACAACTGCCGGACCTCGTGGACAAGCCGCTGGCATGGACGCTTTCGGTCCTCCCGAGCGGTCACTCGTTGGCCCACTCGCTCGTCACGGCGGTTCCGCTGTCCGTGGCCGCGCTCGTGCTCGCACATCGCGCGAACCGAACGGACATCGGCGTCGCGTTCACCGTGGGCTACCTCTCGCATCTCGCCGGGGATATCATCTATCCGCTGGCAATCGGCAAGGAGGCCTCGTTCGCCTTCCTGCTCTGGCCGCTCGTTCCCGTCCCGCCCGACAGTTCGAGTCTCGGCTTTCTGGCACGATTCCACGAGTACTTCGGCGAGTACCTCGCACACCTCGGCGACCCGGCAGTTACCGGTTACATCGTGCTCGAACTCGGCCTCCTGCTCGGTGCGGCCTGTCTCTGGCTGTTCGACGGGTTACCGGGGATTCCGCGGGCAATCGTCCGTTACGCACCCGTTATCGGACGGTAACGGGTCGATAATCGGTGTGAATGCCGACGTGACTTATTTTCCGGAGAGAACTGTTCCGCAGTGATGACAGACGTCGGTCTCGCGTTTGTTTCTCGCGCCGCACGATGGACAGTTCGTTTTCTCGGCCGGAGTCGTGCTCTCCCCGTCCGATTGTCCGGACGAAATGCCAATCGCAACTAGCATCGTTCCTGCGACGACGATTCCGACCGAGCCGAACATCGAGCCGATGCCGAGGAAAACGAGCGTGAGGCCTCCCGCCACGAGCGGATTTTCCATACGCTCGGCAGCGAACCGCGGATAAAAAGTCTTGTCGTATTCCTTACCGAAACCGCTTGTACACGTCGGACAGCAGGTTCATCATCCGCGTGCCGCGCTCCATGCTGTGATAGCGGACGAGTTCGGGGTTGAACTTCGCCTTGTAGCCACAGAGTCGGCGTTCGTTCGCGCCGACGAGGTCGTAGCGTTCGATTCCCTCGTCCATCGCGTCGCGCATGATGGCCCAGTCAACGAGGTCGTTGATCGGAACGTCGTGGTTGTGCTTCGCGCCGCCCTGCCAGCGGTACACCCGCTCGTCGTCGGCGAGAGCGATCATCCCGCCCGCGAACTCGCCGTCGACGTCACAGACGTACGGGCGAACCGCTCCCTCCGGCAGCCGTCGGTGGAGGTCCACGACGAACTCCGGGGAGAGGCTGTAGGGTTCGTCCTGTTCGTCGTGACGGGCTTTCACCTGCCCGATTATTCGACGGATCGCTTCCGGGCCGCCGACGTTGATCTCGTAGCGATCCTCGTCGGTTCGGGTGTTGCTCCGGGCGTCGCCACTGAAACTGGCCAGCACGTCGTCCTCGCCCGGCGTGAGATCGACCTCGTACGTGTGTCGCGGCTGGATTTCGAACTCGTTCCACTCGAACGGGCGAACGTCGGTGTAGCCCGCTCCCGTGCGGATGTGGACGTACTTCGGCGCGAACTCGTGGTCGAGCCACTTGAGACAGCCGTCGATGAACCGGCGGTGTCGACGTTCGGCTTTCCGTCGCTTGAGTTTCCCCATGTTCAACAGGGCCGGGCCGAGGCTGGGGAGCCAGATGCCCGGCGGCGGCGAAAACACGGTCGTCATCCCGCCCCTCGAGATCGTAAAGACGGGGAACAGCCCCACCGGTTCCTGTCCTTTGTACCCCATGAGGGGATGGAACTCCGAACCGGTGTGTTCGGCCTGCACTTCCAGCGACTCCAGTCGGTGGAAGACCGACCCCTGTGGCGACCGTTCGACGAGGTCGTTCCAGCGATCCAGATCGTTCGTCCGCTCTATCCTGATGCCGTCTTTTTCGATGGTAATACTCATTCGAGATATCCGAGGTCCGCAAGTCGCGTTTCGACGCGCTCGTCGTCCGTTTCGACCGTCTCGCCCGCTTCGAACGCGGGGTAACTCTGCTGGCCGACCGATTCGACGACCGGGAGAACCCGGCCGTCCATCCGATCGCTCGCCGGGAGTCCGAACGTCGCCAGAATCGTCGGTGCCACGTCGAAGAGATGGGCACCGGCACAGTTCGCATCGGGGGCGATGTCGTCACCCGCCGCGGCGAAGATGCCGTCTCGCTTGTGGTTCCACGGCTCGCTCGGTTTGCCGAACTGCTGGCCCCTGAGCTGGGCCGAGAGGAACTGATCGAACTCCGAGGGGACACAGACGATGTCCACGGCGTCCGCGCTGTACGGCCCGGTGAAATACTCCTCGCGCGGGGCGACCGTCTCGAACACGAAGTCGCCGTCTGGCGTCCTGACGTCGCGCAGTTTCTCGATGATCTCCGCGCGAACTCCTTCGTACTCGTCGGGAGAAACGACGCCGCTCGGGTCGCGTCCCTCGACGTTGAGTCGGACGCCGCACTCGATCCTGTCGCGCATGTACGCGACGGAGTTGGGGAAATCGACCTGCTCCGTCGCCGCGCGGATGAACTGCTCGGGGACGTGTTCCGCGACGACGGTGTCCAACCCGACGCGTTCGAGTACGGTTCCGATCCGCTGGCTCGTGATGCCGACCCGCGCGGCGAGCGCGAGTCCCCGCTCGGCCATCCCCTGCTCGTGGGAGGAACTCTCCTCGCCCTGCTGTAACTGGTTGCCCGCGATGGTGGACCACGAGGGCATGCCTTCGCCGCCGCGGGCGGTTTCGACGTAGCCCTCCTCGTGCAGGAAATCGTTGACGCGGAACTCGTAGCCGTTGTACTCGCCGATGCCGTGGTCGCTGGCGACGACAACGGTGTCCGGGTCACACGTGTCGAGGATTTTCCCGACCTGCTCGTCCACCGCTTCGTACACCGCTCTGGCGACCGCCTCGTCGCCCGGATGTTCGTGAAAGAGCGTATCCGTACTCTGGAACTGGACGAAGCCGAAGTCGGGGTCGAAGCGATCTACGAGATATCTAAATGCGTCACCGCGCATGCGTGTGAGGCGGCGATACCATTCGACGGATTGCTCCTCCGGGAGGTTTCGTGGCGGATACACCCGGTAGCCGCCGATTTCGTCCCGAACTTCGTCGAGGAGCCCATCGGGGTGGCACGTCGGGTTTTCCGGTGCGGTGTACCCTGGGAGTATCGCGCCGTCGATCTCGCGCGGCGGGTGTGTGACGGGTGCGTTGACGACGACGCTCGACAAGCCGTGTTGGTCCAGCAGTTCCCAGAGCGTGTACTCGCGGACACGGCTGGCGTTCACCACGTCCCAATCGTAGCCGTCGAAGTGGAGAAAACCGAACACGCCGTGCTTTCCGGGATTAACGCCGGTGTACAACGAGGGCCACGCGCTGGGGGTCCACGGCGGTAGTTGCGATTCCAGTGGCCCGGACGACCCCTCATCGAAGATCGAGGCGAGGTTCGGGAGCGCCCCCTTCTCGAACAGTGGTTCGAGGACGCTCCGACACCCCGCGTCGATTCCGATGAGGAGGGTCTGCATCTGACAGTCCATGCTGTTTTCGCGAACCCCTCGTTCGTCCTTTGTTATGCGTCAGTTTCCAGCCGTTTAGAGTGGCCGTACTGGCCGAATCCCCGTCAAACGTCGTCAGTCGCGGAGCGTGTGACTCAATACCACCTTTCTCCGGTTCGACGGCCCATCCGTTCTCTCGACGTAACTGGCCATCAAATATTTCAGACGGTACAGTGGCCCCAAACCGATACATACATAAAATAGGAGAAGAACATTGAATCTGCAATGGCACGCGACGCAACGACAGGCGAGCGATATCCTTCCTGAAAGGGCAGGTGTGGCATCGACGTTTACATCTGGATCGATGTCACAGATGCTCACTCCGCGACGAAAGCTAATCGAAGGTCATTCTCAGCGTCAAATAGACGACGACCCGGCGGTAATGTGACGTTTCCATTGGAAATGACGTCATACTCTCCTCGGATACCTGCCATTAGTGTACTTTTAAATGATGTGGATTACATTGAGACAGGATCGTAATCTACTTAAATTGGTAATGCGCCATTGAAGCCATGGCACGCGACGAAACGGCACGCGATTCGACAGACAGCGGTCTGTTAAACCGACGTTCGTATCTGAAATTCGCCGGAGCGACGGCAGCAGCCTTCGCTACGGCCGGCGTAGCGAACGCAGAAGACTATCGAACCATCACCGTCCCTGCTGGCCAACAGAAATCGATCCACGTTGGGGACGGAGTGACGTTCGAGAACGTCCTCATCGACATCACCGCATCCGGTGCTGGCGTGGCGATCACGACCAGCGGAAACGGTTGGACGATTCGCAACGTCGGTATCAAAGGACAGCACAGCGGTGAGAGCTTCATGATCATGCCCGGCGTCGAATCGTCGGACGGTCACGGTCTCATCGAAAACGTCTACATGGGCGACGGGACCAAGGCCAGAAAACACGGTGGCGGGGTTTGGGTCAACGCCAACCTTCCCCACCGTGGGACCATCACCATTCGACGCACGCACATCGCGAACACGGTCAACAACGGTCTGTACGCCTCCGGTCCGGGGAGTAAAGGCGCGAAAGGGATCACGAACGTCGAGGATTCGTACTTCCACTCGAACAACATCTCCAACATCCGCCTGAACGCGAAGGGCTCCAGAACACCGTACGTCAAGAATTCCGTGGTGAAGGTCGATGAAAGTACGCCCCCCTGTGGCGAGAACTGTTCGGCACCCGGGACGGTCAACAACCGCGGTGTCTGGTCGTGGTACGGTACGACGAAAGTCATCGACTCCGATATTCAGGGTGGATTGGTGACCGCGCACGGCGGTAACGTGAAAACGGAAAATACCCGGACTGGCGACAACGCGGACCTGACGCCGCCGAAAGGCGTCCCGATGACCGCGGAGCAGGCGGCGAGCGGTGCGGCCAAGAGTCACGGAAATCGCAAGCGAGCGGCGAAGAAAAAGCAGTCGAAAGCGAAGGGACTGCCGAACGTCATCAGCATTTCGAGCAACTCGTCCTCGAAGGCCGCGTCCTACGAGTTCGAGGTCGCCGGAAAGATCCGAAAGTCGACCGATCACGGAGCCTCGAAGGACGACGACGACACGCTCAAAAACGGTACCGCAACCGGCTCCGTTGCGGGCGGCACCGACAGTTACGAGTTCTCGGGCCCGCTCGTGAGCTTCAGTCTCGACGGCAAGGCGACAGTGTCCCTCAACGGCGAGCAGGTCACGGCGGGCAAACTCGGTCTGCCGAAAACAATCGTCATCGACGGCCACAAAACCGCCGGGTCGAGCAGCTACTCCTTCGACGTCGGCGGGTCGGTCGCCAAATCCGACGCCCTCGGTTCGATCAACAAGATGGACACCGTCGAAGGCACCCGCGTCACGGGGAAGGTCTTCAACGGTAAGGACGGCTATCGATTCTCGGGTGACTTGAAACGGCTCCAGGTCGACGGCAAGGCACGAATCTCGATCGGAGCGGGGAAATAATGAGCCGGTCCCGCTGGGAGCGACTTCCCGCCAACCCCGACCTCGAAGGGGATCTCGGCTACGAAATCGACGAGTGGGACGTTATCCGAGCCCGCCGAGACGGGCGCGGCCGACTCATGTTCCTTCCAAAGGACAAGGACATGCTCCGCGACGATGCGTTCATCCTCGCTGACGCGGACGCCGTTTGTAACGTCGAAAAGAAGCAGTAGATCCGCTATCGGATCTTTTCGAGGTCCGTTCTTCTTCCACCTACTGCCCTTCGGCCCGCCGCAGCTCGGGCGGCAATCCCTGCACGGTTCGCCGCCGATAGTAGAGATACTGGGCGATGGCCGAAACCCCGTACGCGACGAGAATGATGACGGCAGTGGCGATGCCGGAAATCAGCGTGAACGGGTATATCTCGAACCAGACGCCGAGCACGAGCAGGATGCTCCCGAGCGAGAGCGCGAGGTAGTATCTGTCCCACGGAATCTCGGGTCGAGAGACGTCGCCGAGGTACGTATCGAGTTCACGTGCGCGTCGCGAGAGGGAAATCTCGCCCTCGTCCCTGTCGTACTCCACGATTCCCGCGTCGTCGAGTTTGGGGAGATGGGTCTGATAGAGCGAGATGTAGACGCGCTTGCGCTGCTCGCTCGTCAACCCCGAGAGCGTGGTGTCGTTCTCCCACACCGCGACTTGATCGGTCAGGTCGGAAAGCTCGACGATTCCTCCCTCACGTCGCAGGTAGTAGAGCGCGTAGCGTCGTCGTGGACTCTTGAGAACCTCGAACACTTGGTCCTGTGAAAGTCCGGAACTAGCCATCGTATGGGGAGAGAGGCCGCTCGCTCATCGAAACCAATACACCTCCGTTTGCGTACGCGACCAGCCTGTGGTCACGGCTTCCACCACCGCATACACCGGCAATCACCGCTTCCCCACTTTGTTACCACGGTGCTGTTCTCGGGTAACGTCGCCATACACCCCCTCCATTCCGCCGTATTCCTCGTTCCCGGTCGAGTAACGCCGATTTCGGGGGGTAAACGGCTCGTAGCGGGGCTAGTCCGGAGCTACCCGGCGCCAAGGAGCGTATAACAAAGAGGACAGGTAGGGCATGGGGAATAACGCCCAGTCCGTCGCACGCACGGCGGAATCGGGCGATTCATGACCCAAGCTATGAACTCACTACCATCCACTGACACGCCCTATGACTCGTGTCTCCGTTGGGGTGGTCGGCCGTGACCGAACCACAGAGTCGGGACCGGACCATCCACCCGGATGCGACGGTTGGATACGCCTACACGGCGGATTCGACACCACCGACTATCGGTGACGGTGCAACCATCCGGTCCGGAACGGTTATCTACGACGACGTAACCATCGGGAACGATTTCACGACCGGCCACGGTGCCCTCGTGCGGGAGAAGACGACCATTGGCGACGACGTTATCGTCGGCACGAACACGGTTATCGACGGGCAAACGACCATCGGCTCGCACGTGAGCATGCAGACGAACGTCTACGTCCCGACCAAAACCACGGTCGGGAATCGGGTGTTCGTCGGACCGGCCGCGACGTTCACGAACGACCCGTATCCCATCCGCCAATCGACGGACCTCGAAGGGCCGACGCTCGAAGACGACGTCTCCATCGGCGCGAACG
>NZ_JBAWAC010000371.1:0-6153 GCF_049589095.1 Haladaptatus sp.
TCTACTTGACCCACGGTATCGGGCTGGAGGCCCACCAGCAGAACAGCGTGCTGACGCTTGCGGAGGGGTATCCGGACACGTTCCGGTACCGTGACAATCCGGGCTACTACTTTGCAGAATCGACCCAAAGCGACGTCGAGGAGTACCTCCTCGGCGTCGCCGAGCGTGCCGACACGCTCGTTTCCGACGCGCTGGCGGACGAGCGAATCAGGTACTACGTGATGCTGAACAACACGTTCGGCGTCATCAACGCCTTCGGCTGTGCCGGGCTCGCCGACGAGCGCGACCTGCTGGCTATCCTCCGCGAGGAACTGGAATCGCTCGCAGAGTTCGAGCGCGAGGAGTCCTCGTTGGTGACGAGCCTGCTCACCGAGCGCCGACTGCCGTGCAAGGCGAACCTCCTGACACGTTTCCGCGGCATGGACGAACTGACCGGAACGCTCGAAAACCAGTCCGTTTACTCCGAGGTCCCGAACCCGCTCGTGACGGAACTGGAGGGACCACGATGACCGGGGCCGCCGGACTCGTGGCGTCGAACTACGACTACCAGACGCACGACGACGACGCGGAAGCGACCATTTCGTTCCGACAGGCCGAGATGGGGCGCGACCTCGGTCGGCTCCACCGCTGGTTGAACGAACCGCACGTCCTGCCGTACTGGCAGTGGGACGACCCGCTTCCCGAATTCCGCCGGAAACTGGCCGACAAGTTGGCCGACGACCACCAGACGCTCTACGTCGGACACCTCGACCACGTGCCGATGAGCTACTGGGAATCGTACTGGGCCGCGGACGACGGCCTCGCGGAGCACTACGACGCCCGCCCCGCCGACCAAGGCATCCACCTGCTCATCGGCGTGCCGGAATTCCTGGGCCACGGCTACGCGAAGCCCCTCCTTCGGGCGATGATGGCGTTCCAGTTCCGCCACGACGAGACCGACCGGGTCGTGACGGAACCGGACGTTCGGAACGAGAAGGTCATCCGCGTCTTCGAGGCGTGCGGGTTCGAACCTCGACGCGAGTTGTCCCTGGAGGAGAAGGACGCCCTGCTCATGGTCTGTGAGCGCGAGCGGTTCGAGTCGGAGGTGTTGGGCCGATGACCGATACCTACGACGTGGTCGGCGTCGGCCTCGGCCCGTTCAACCTCGGGTTGGCGGCGCTGTTGGACGACACCGACTGCGATGCGCTGTTCTTCGAACAGAAGCCCGAGTTCGAGTGGCACGGCGGCATGCTCATTGAGGATGCGACCCTCGAAGTGCCGTTCCTCGCCGACCTCGTGACGCTCGCCGACCCGACCAGCGAGTACAGCTACCTGAACTACCTTCGGGAGACGGATCGTCTCTACGAGTTCTACTTCTACGAGACGTTTCAGGTTCCGCGGCGGGAGTACGACGACTACTGCAAGTGGGTCGCCGACGCGCTCGAAAGCACGGCGTTCAGCCGCCGGGTGACGGACGTTCGCTACGACGAGGCCGACGAGGTGTTCCACGTCACCGCACGTGACCCCGAAAGCGGCGAAACGGTCGAATGCGAGGCCGACGACGTCGTGGTCGGCGTCGGCAGCGTTCCGCACGTTCCGGAGGCGTTGCAGGGACATCCGGAGTCGGACGTGTTCCACACCGCGAGCTACCTCGACCGGCGGGAGCGCTGTCTCGACGCCGAAGCCATCACGGTCGTCGGGTCGGGCCAGAGTGCCGCCGAGGTGTTCCTCGACCTGCTGAAACGGCAACCCGAGGCGGGTTACCGGCTTGACTGGTTCACGCGTTCGGACGGCTTCTTCCCGATGGAGTACTCGAAACTCGGGCTTCAACACTTCACGCCCGAGTACACCGAGTACTTCTACGACCTCCCACAGGAGCGAAAGGACGCGATCCTGCCCGAACAGGACCTGCTGTACAAGGGAATCGACCCCGAGACGAGCGAGGAGATCTACGACCTGCTGTACGAACGCTCCATCGGCGATTCGGAACCCGACGTGGGAATGCTCGCGATGACCGAGGTGGAGGACATCGAGGAGGCTAGCGACGGCTACCGCCTGACCTGCGAGCAGCGACAGACGGGCGAACGGTTCGCTCACGGGAGCGACGTGGTTGTCCTCGGAACCGGCTATCATCGCCCACAATCACCCTTCCTCTCCGGAATCGAGGACCGAATCGGCCGCGACGCGAAGGGTCGAATTCGCGTCGCCGAGAACTACGAGATCGAGTTCGACGGCGCTGGACGGCTGTTCGTTCAGAACCCCGGACTCCACAGCCACGGCGTCGGCTCACCCGACCTCGGGCTAGGCTGTCAGCGAAACGCCGTCATCATCGAATCGCTCCTCGGCGAGGACCGGTATCCGACCGACGAGGACACCGTCTTTCAGGACTTCTCCGTCGAGCGGTTTTGCGAGAAGTCGCCCGGGAGCGAACGATTGAGCGACGGTGAGCGATTGAACGACGGTGAACGCTCGGACGACGAACGAGCCTCCGACGAGCGGACAGCGACCACACGGGAGGATTGACCATGCAACAGACACCAATTCACGACGCGGACGAGACGAACGGGGTCGAGTACGAACAACTTGAGGACGCGCTTTCCCCCGAAATTTGGGAGAGCGTAGGCCGCCGACTGCTGGCGAAGATGCTGGCCGAGTTCAGCTACGAGGACCTCATCTCACCCCGGAAAACCGAGGACGGGTATCTCCATCTCGGACTATCGGACGGCATCGAATATCGGTTCGAGGCCGACGAACGGCTGTTCGACTGGTCGAGCGTCCATCCCGATTCCATCGAGCGCCGGGAATCCGGCGACTGGGAACCGGCGACGGACCCGGTCGAGTTCCTGCTCGACGCACAGAAGACCATCGGCGTCTCGGACATGACCGCCGGACACTTGGTTCGGGAGTATCGCAACACGATGCTCGCCGACACCCACATCGAGGGGAAAACCCGCGACGGTGAGCGGGACCTCACGTCGCTCGACTACGTGGAACTCGAAGGGGAGATGACGGGGCATCCGTGGATAACCTACAACAAAGGGCGACTCGGTTTCGGCTACGAGGACTACCTCAACTACGCGCCGGAGCGGAAACAGCCCGTAACGCTCTCGTGGCTGGCGGTATCCCGTTCGCGGGCCACCTTCAGCGCCGTGACCGACCTCGACCACGAGTCGCTGGTTCGGGACGAACTCGGTGAGCGCTACGGGAAATTCCGCTCGAAACTGGAGTCCAAGGGGCTCGACCCGGACGACTACTACTTCCTGCCGGTTCACGAATGGCAGTGGGAGGACAGCATCGTCCAACTGTTCGCGGACGAAATCGCATCGAACGCCATCGTCCCGCTGGGTGGCGGTCCGGACGAGTACCTACCCCAGCAGTCGATCCGGACGTTCGTGAACACCGACGAACTGGAGCGCCATCACGTCAAACTGCCGCTCAGAATCCTCAACACGCTCGTCTACCGTGGACTGCCGGGCGAACGAACCGAGGTCGCGCCGATAGTGACGGAGTACATCAAGGGCATCTACGAGGACGACGAGTACCTCCGCGAGGAGTGTGATCTGATCCTCCCCGGCGAGATAGCGGGGCTGAACTACGACCATCCCGATTTCTCACGGCTCGATGGCTCCGCCTACCAGTACGACGAACTGCTCGGTTGCGTGTGGCGCGAGAGCATCTATTCCTTCCTCGACGACGACGAACAGGCCATCACGCTGTCGGCGCTGATGCAGGTCGAGGACGGAACGCCGTACCTCGAATCGCTCGTCGAGAAGTCCGGCCTGTCGATGGAGGAGTGGCTGGATGAACTGTTCTCGACGGTGTTGCCGCCGCTGCTTCACTACCTCTATCGGTACGGAACGGTGTTCTCGCCGCACGGCCAGAACACGATGCTGGTGCTGAAGGAGGGTCGCCCACATCGACTCGCCGTGAAGGACTTCGTGGACGACGTGAACGTCAGCGACCAACCCTTGCCGGAACTCCAGTCGCTTCCGGAGGACCTCTCGAATGTCCTGCGAACCGAACCGCCGGAGGGACTGTGTCAGTTCATCTTCTCCGGACTGTTCGTCTGTGTCTTCCGGTACGTCGCCGATGCGCTGGAGACACATTCGGACTATTCGGAGGAGCAGTTCTGGTTGGGCGTGCGTGATGCCATCGAGGCGTATCAAGCCCAGTTCCCCGAACTCGAGGAGCGATTCGAACTGTTCGACCTGCTCCAACCCGAGTTCACGAAGCTCTGTCTCAACCGAAATCGGTTGCTCGACTACGGCTACGAGGACGCCGACGGTCGCCCGCACGCGTCGGAACACGGGACGGTTCCCAACCCGCTTCACGAAGTGGCGGACGAATAACACGACCGGAACCGAATCGGGATCGGTTTTTGACCCCCGAATAGAAACAACAGAATAAATACTAAATAATCCCTATCTTACTGATTTTGGCATATTCAACGCTCTAAAGGCCCGATTAGAAAATAACAGAAACTAACCTATTTTGTTAGTAAACGAAAAGTTTTAAAAGATTACTGTTATGATAGGCATGCGTGTCCGGTACTCTCCGATACGGCACCGGACAAACGAGAACTATGAAAGACATACTTCAAAAGCGACTCGACGACCGCGGTCAGGTCGGCATCGGGACGCTCATCGTGTTCATCGCGATGGTACTGGTCGCCGCGATTGCGGCGGGCGTGCTCATCAACACGGCGGGTTTCCTCCAATCGAAGTCTCAACAGACAGGACAGGACAGCAGCGCACAGGTCTCCAACTGCGTCGATATCGTCAGCGTGTACGGTAACGTCTCCGGCAGTGGTCATGTCGACCTCGTCAACTTCACCGTCATGCGCGGGTCGGGTTCGGACGACATCAACCTCTCCCAAGCGACGATCGAATGGATCGGCCCGGACAACGCGACGACGCTCGTCGGGAACAACTCCTCGATGGTCGGTAACAAAGTCGTCATCGCTCCGTCGAGCAACGAGTTCGCTATCAGTCCGATCAAGGACACCGATGAGTCGCGTCCCGTCCTCAACAGCCAGGACGACCGACTTCGGCTAACGGTCCCTGCCGACCTGCTCAGCGACGACGGCAACGGACTCTCGGAAGGTCAGACCGCACAGGTGAAGATTACCACCCAGTACGGTGCGACCACGGTCTATCAGGTCTCCATCCCGCAGTCGCTCTCGCAGAAGAAAGCGGTCACGGTCTAACGACCCGCAAGACGAACCGACGTTTCTTTTCCGTCTACTCGACACGCCAGCGACGGCGTTTCGCACGTCACGACCCCCATCGTCGGGAGTGTCAGCTATGCAACCACAACCGTTATATGCTGATCGATATAACGATGTTCCATTCATGGGAAACCGACCGACGATAACGCGGCGACGATTGCTTCGTGGGGTTGGAGCGACAGGCGTTCTCGCACTCGCCGGGTGTACGTCGAGTGACGACAGTGGCGATGGTGGGGGCGACGGGAGCACGAGTTCAGGCGAGACCGATTCGACCGACGGGGGAACTTCGAGCGAGGAAACGACCTCCTCCGACCTGAAGGGCTTCTCGGGGACGATGACCATCTTCCACGCGGGAAGCCTCTCCGCGCCGTTCGACGCTGCCGAGAAGAACGTCGAGTCGAACTACGACGTACAGGTCAATCAGGAGGCGAAGGGGTCGGTCGATTCCACGCGGAAGATCACCAACCTCGGCCGGTCGGCGGACGTGCTCGGTGTGGCTGACTACCGCCTCCTCCGGGACATGATGCTCCCGAAGCACGCGAAGTGGTACGCGGTGTTCGCGACCAACGCCATGACCATCGCCTACACCGACAAATCGACGGGCGCGGACGAAATCTCCGCCGACAACTGGTGGAAGATTCTCGGGCGTGAGGACGTCACGTTCGGTCATTCCGACCCCGCCGCGGACCCGAACGGCTATCGCTCCGTGATGTCGATGAAGCTCGGTGCGATTCCGCTGGACGGCGAGAAACTGTTCGACGAGAGCACGTCGAAGAAACTCATCGACAAGTCCAAGATCCCGTCGAGTACCGAAACGGACCTCCTCAGTCAACTGCACTCGGGTGACCTCGATTACGCGTGGGAGTATCAGTCCACGAGCGCGAGCCACGACGTGAAGACGGTGGACTTACAGCCCTCGGTGGACCTCTCGAAAGCCACGAAGAAGT
>NZ_JBAWAC010000372.1:0-1940 GCF_049589095.1 Haladaptatus sp.
CGCGAAAACCCCCACCCATGACACTCCTCCTGACCGGCTACGAACCGTTCGGCGGCGACGACGAGAACCCGAGCGAGATGGTCGCGAACGAACTCGACGGCGAGGAAATCGCGGGCCACGAAGTCGTCGGGAAAATCCTCCCGGTCGAGTTCGGATCCGCCGCCGAGGAAATGCAGGCACACATCGAGGACCACGACCCGGATGCCATCGTCGCCACGGGACTCGCGGCGGGACGGCCGGGAATCACCGTCGAACGTGTGGGCATCAACGTCAACGACAGCGGGAACACGCCGGACAACGCGGGCGTGGAGCCACGAAACGAACGGATCGGCGGCGACGACCGCGCGGCCTACTTTGCCACGCTCCCCGTCGTTCCCGCCGTCGAATCCCTGCTCACCGCCGGGATTCCGGCGGCCGTCTCGAACACGGCCGGGACACACCTCGGTAACAACGCTCTGTTCTCGACGCGGGCGTATCTGGAGCGGGAGGGTCGGGACGTGCCGATGGGATTCGTCCACCTGCCCCGCACGCCGGAGCAGGCGGCCACGCACGCACAGGACGGGGACGGAACCAGCGGCGCGTCGGTACAACCGAGTTTGCCGCTGTCGATGCAGGTCGATGCCATTCGGCGAGTTTTCGACGTGACGCTTTCGAGGTGAGTGGGTCGAACGCTTCTGATCGGTTTTCTGAAAATTGATTTTCACATGACTTGACGGCATCCAACCCTCGAAATGATATATAGAATACTTATACGTATTCGAGGCACTGTCTAGTTACTTGACTTCGCACGTTAGACGAACATGCCTTCGATCTGGTGCATTAGTTCATCGGTGGTTTGATCAGGACTGGTGAGCGCCCAGGACAGAAGGTTCTGAACGCTCTCGCGGAACGAACGTTTGATCTCGGCACGAAGCGACGTTGCTCGAGCAAGGATCGTTCCAAGAGCGCTATGTGCAGCACCGAGCTTGAGGAGACTGTAGGCCAGCATCAGCAGGTGCCAGTGCCGACTGGCACCTGCGGCATGCCGCAACTCGCAGTCTCCAAAACCAAGATCCTGCTTGGTGTCCCTGAAGAACGTCTCCACTCGCCATCTCATCGCGTACAACTCGATGAGATGGCTCGCTGGTGCATCGATCTTGTTCGAAACAATGTACTTGACACTCGAGTCTTCGTCCTCTTCGCTCGATTTTTTCGTCGTGATCAGCAACTTCACCTCGCCCAGACGGCTTACCTCACGTTTCTGGGTCCAGATATGGTACGTTTCTCCGTTGATTGTGCGCGGGACTGTGTCGATGCGCTGGCCGAGCGCATCGACACGAATCCGTTCACCACCGTATGTGACTCGTGCGTCGCTTTTGACTGCAGAGACCCACTCTTTCCCATACTTCTCGAGGTGAGTGACGAACTCTTCAGAACAATAACTCTGATCGAAGAGATAGGTGTCCGCCGGGACACCTATCTCGATGAGCTCATCAACAAGTTCGATGGCCAGTTCGATGCGTCGCTGTGCGTCTTTTTCATACAGACGAAATCCGAGGGGGTAGGTGGTTTTGTCGTCGGCGTAGAGTGCATAGATGAGATTCTGTCCCCAGATGTAGCCGGGAACGGTATAGTCGTAGAATTTCCCAGCGTTAGGGATTTTCTCACCGGTTTTGTGCGTGAAGGTGTCGTCGATGATGACGACACCTTCACTGCTCCACTTTGTGTCGTTAGCCTGTTGAAGAAGCGCCAAACGTTCCTTATTGAGTTGATCTTCGTCCCAATCGTACTCTGTGAGGAACTTGTTCAACGCCCGTTCGCTCTTCGCCGGAAGAACGTGGTTCGAGATGCCCTGAACGGTCTTGTTGCCGGCGGCAACAAGACCTGTAACGTACGTCTTGTCGTGGTGTTTCTGTCTGGTTGAGAAACACTCTAACCGATCGATTGGCTCGGTACACGAC
>NZ_JBAWAC010000373.1:0-11160 GCF_049589095.1 Haladaptatus sp.
AACGTGGCCTCCTCGTAGGTCGTGACCATGCAGTCGGCGTCGAAGACGTCGGATTCGGTAGTTTCATCCGCGATCGAGGGGGCGACGATTGCCTCGGTCGGGGCGAATCGCTCCACCTCGCTTCGGACCTCGCTCTCGGTTTCGACGGTCGTCGCGTAGAAGTCTCCCGTCGAAACGTCGAGGATGGCGAGCCCGTAGCCCTCGTCGTGGGAAAGACAGGCGACGAAGTTGTTGTCGTCGCCGTGGAGCAGTTCGTCCTCGGTCAGCGTGCCGGGCGTGACGACGCGGGTGACGGCGCGTTCGACCACGCCGGAGGCGTCCGCCGGGTCCTGTACTTGGTCCGCGACCGCCACGCGATACCCCGCGTCGAGGAGGGCTTCGATGTACGATTCGGCGTTGTCGATGGGAATCCCGGCCATCGGGTACGTCCCCGTGTTGTCCTCGCGTTGCGTGAGCGTGATTTCCAGAATCCTCGAACACTGCTCAGCCGCCTCGCAGAACGTCTCGTAGAAGTCGCCGACCTGAAACAGTACCATCGAATCGTCGTACTGCCGACACAACTCGAAGTACTGACGCATCATCGGCGTCAACTCGTCGCTGTGTTCGGCCATCTTCTCGGGTGCCCCCAGCGCCGCGTCCATGCGAGAAAACCAGTGCCCGCATGGCAATAAGCCACCGGAATCTCGGCGATGAATCGACTATCGTTCGTCCACAAACGCAACGTCGTACAGATGGTAGTCCGCCGTGGCGAGTTCGAGCGCCCCGTCCATGTGTTCGCGTACGTCGGGGCGCTCGAAGATGGCTTCGTAGTCGGCTTCGCTCTCCCACTGAGCGTAGTTGACGACGCGTTCGCCGTCCCTACTTCGGTGGATGTTCGCCGAGACGAATCCGGGGAGGTGACGCATGGTCTCCTCGGTCGCATCGGCGAGGAGTTCCACGAGTTCGTCCTGCTTTTCGGGAGCCACGGTGAACACGTTGATCAACGTCGTCAGGTTCGTCGTTTCGTCGATGGTCGTCATGGGAGATGGTTCGCTGGCCGCAAGCAAATACGCTTGCAGTGGGTGAACTCTCCAGCGAGGGTATCTCGTTTCAGTGGAGTTAAGTGGAGTCGGCGACTCGGGAGTGAAGGTTACCGATGAACGTTCGGACAGGTCTTTCGTATGGTGACGTACTGCTGGTGCCGCAACGCTCCCCGGTCGATAGCCGGAGCGACGTCTCGCTGACGACGAATCTCACCGCGAATCTCGAACTCGACACGCCGCTGTTGAGCGCGCCGATGGATACCGTCACCGAGACGGACGCTGCGATCGCACTCTCGGAGATGGGCGGCTTCGGCACGATTCACCGGTTTTTGAGCATCGAGGAACAGGCCGAGCAGGTTCGGGCCGTGAAGGATGCGGGCGGCCTCGTCGGTGCCGCCGTCGGCATCAACGAGGAATTCCTCGACAGGACGGAAGCGACGCTGGAGGCGGGCGTGGACTGCATCATGGTCGACGTCGCACACGGACACATGGAACGCTGTCTCGACGCCGTGGCCGAGATTGACACCGAATTCCCGGACGCGGAACTCGTCGCCGGGAACGTCGTGACGCCCGAGGCCGTCTCGGACCTCTACTCCGCGGGCGCGGACGGCGTGAAAGTCGGCGTCGGTCCCGGTTCCCACTGCACGACCCGAAAGGTCGCCGGGGCAGGCGTCCCGCAACTCACCGCCGTGGACGACTGTTCGGAGCGAGCCGAAGCGTTGGGAATCCCGATCGTCGCGGACGGCGGCATCCGAACGTCCGGCGACGCCGTGAAGGCGCTCATGGCCGGGGCGGACACCGTCATGATGGGGAGCTTCTTCGCCGGAACCGACGAGGCACCCGGCGAGACGGTCACCGTAGAGGGGAAGACGTTCAAGCGCTCGCGCGGCATGGCCTCCACCGCCGCGAACGAGAACCGCACCGACAAGAGCCTCACCCCGGACGCGGACGAGGGCATCGCGGGGCTGACCGAGTACAAAGGCCCGCTCGCCGACGAAACCGCGACCTTCCTCGCCGGAATCCGATCGGGGTTGAGCTACTGCGGCGGCCACGACATCCCCGCCGCCCGCGAGAACGCCGAGTTCATTCAGGTCGCCCCGAGTGCCCGAGAGCGTGAGGGTTCCCACTCCGTCTTCGCGAACGTGGAACCCGAGATGGAGAAGGAACTCGCGCCGCTACAGTGATCGAAATTGGAGTTTTCGCAACGTCCGAGACCGTCCTCGAAAAAATAGCGCTCCCGTTTCCCGTCTATATCGCGCCACCCATGCCGCCCATTCCTCCCATGCCGCCCGTCTCCGGAGCTTCCGCTTCGTCGCTGCCGCCGAGATCGCCCGCGGAAATCACGTCGTCGATGCGGAGGAGGAGTTCGGCCACGTCGGTCGCGCTCCCGATGGCTCGGGATTTGACGCGGCGGGGTTCGACCACGCCAGCGTCGAGCATGTCCACGACCTCGCCGGTTTCGGCATCGAGGCCGACGTTTTCCTCGCCCGCGTCGTGACGGCTTCGGAGGTCGGTCACGCCGTCGATGGGACTGATCCCCGCGTTCTCCGCGAGGGTGCGCGGCACCGTCTCCATCGCGTCGGCGAACGCCTCGACGGCGAGTTGTTCCCGACCGCCGACGCCGTCGGCGTACTCCCGCAACCCGAGTGCAAGCGTCGTTTCCGGTGCACCTCCACCGGGGAGAACCTGCCCGTCCAGCAGGGTGACCCGCACGACGCCCAGACTGTCGTGGACCGCCCGCTCGACCTCCTCGACGACGTGTTCGGTCCCACCGCGCAGCAGGAGGGTGACGCTTCGCGGGTTGTCACACTCCTCCACGAAGATTCGGGTGTCGCCCGCGACGTTGCGTTCCTCGACGATTCCGGCGTGGCCGAGGTCGTCGGGATCGATGTCGCCGAGGCTGGAGACGACGCGCGCCCCCGTCGCCCGCGCGAGGTGTTGCACGTCGCTCTTCTTGGCCCGGCGGACGGCGAGAACCCCTTCCTGTGCCAACAGGTGCTGGGCCATGTCGTCGATACCTTTCTGACAGAAGACGACGTTCGCGCCGCTGTCGGTGATGCGTTCGACCATCTCCCGCAGTTGGGCCTCCTCGCGGTCCAAAAAGCCCTGTAACTGGTCGGGGTCGGTGATGCTGACCGCCGTGTCCGTCTCTGTCTCCTGCACCTCGATGGGTGTGTCCACCAGCGCGATGGTGGCGTCCTCGACGCGCCACGGCATGTCGTCGTTGACGCGCTCCTTGTCCACGACGACGCCCTCCACGAGTTCCGAATCCGAGATGCCGCCCCCGACGACCGTCTCCACGGTGACGTTCGAGAGGTCGATGTCCTCGCCGTCACCATCCTCGTCGTAGACGGCGCGAACCGCCCGCACGACGAGTTCCGAGAGCGCCTCTTTGGCCGCCTCCGCACCCTTCCCGGTCATCGCGGTCTGTGCAATCTCAGTGAGGAGGTCCCGCTCCTCGACCGGATGGGATGCCGTTTCGAGCAGCCGATACGCCTCCTCGCTGGCGAGGCGGTAGCCGCGTGCGACCGTCGTCGGATGGACGCCTTGTTCGAGTAAGTCCTCCGCCCGTCGGAGGAGGTCGCCAGCGAGGATGACCGCCGTGGTCGTCCCGTCGCCGGTCTCGTCCTCCTGTGTTTCGGCGACTTCGACCATCATCGTCGCCGCCGGATGCTCGATGTCCATCTCCGTGAGGATGGTCACCCCGTCGTTCGTCACGACCACGTCGCCCATCGAATCGACGAGCATCTTGTCCATCCCGCGCGGGCCGAGCGTGGTTCGTACCGCCTCGGCGACCGCCCGCCCGGCGGTGACGTTCATCTCGCGGGCGTCCCGCCCGCTGGTTCGCTGTGCCTCCTCCCCCAGTATCAGAATCGGTCCGGTCTGCATTCTGTCTGCCATGATACCCCCGAACAGGGTACGACGGCATCCGGCAAAAGGACTGGTGCGGAACGGGACCGGTGCGGAGTGGAATCGATACGGAACGGGACCGGTGCGGACGACGACGAAACGCACATTGGGGCTCCCTCGAAAGTTCGTGCCATGATCGGCAAACTCGACCCGGACGACCTCGCGCTCGTCGTCTCGCGCACGGGTGCGCAGGACGACGACGTGCAGGTCGGTCCCGGCTACGGTGAGGACGCCGCCGCCATCGAAATAGGCGACGAGACCCTCGTCGTCAGCTCCGACCCGCTCTCACTGGCCCGCGAAAGACTCGGCACGCTGGCAGTCAACGTCGCCTGTAACGACGTGGCCTGCTCCGGTGCCGACCCGCGCTGGCTGACGAACGTGGTGTTTCTCCCCGACGACGACCGGGAGACGCTGGATATCGTGACTGAACAGATAGACGAGGCGGCGAAGAATCTCGATGTCGCCATCGTCGGCGGTCACTCCGAGTACGCCCCCGACCTCTCGCGGCCGACGGTGACGATGACAGCGATGGGACTGGCGGACGAGTACGTTCCGACCGGCGGGGTGGAACCCGGCGACCGACTCGTGTTGACGAAAGGGGCCGGAATCGAGGGGACGGCCATCCTCGCCACGGATTTCCGCGACGAAGTCGGGACGGATACGACGGTGGATGGGGAATCGGCGGCGGTAGATGGGGAATCTGCGGTGGAAGCGGGTGAATCGTTCTTCGAGGAGATTAGCGTGGCCGAGGACGCCCGCGTCCTCCGGGAGTACGCCCACGCCATGCACGACCCCACGGAAGGCGGCGTGATTACCGGCTTACTGGAGATGGCGGAGGCGTCCGAAATCCGGTTGGAAGTCGAGCGCGACGACGTTCCGGTCCGGGACGTGACGAGGACGCTTTGTGACACGATGTCCGTAGACCCGCTCCGGATTTTCGGCTCGGGGGCGCTCCTTGCGGCGATTCCCGAAGAGGGGGTCGAGGATGCACTCGATGCGCTTCGGGATGTCGGAATTTCGGCCGCCGTCGTCGGTCGTGCGGTCGAAGGGGATGGAGATGGCGAACTCGTACTGGACGACGAGATCATCGCTGACCCGCCACGCGACGATCTGTATCAGCTCTGGGAGTAGTCCTCGGCCGATTAGATAATCCCTTCCGATCATCCCGGAAGTGAAACTATTCCAACTGAACCGTACTTCAGCGAGTGCTTTACTGGCTCTCTCCGGGATATATCGTATGGAACTCGATATTCACGTCGTGGGATTGTGTGGGTGCCTGCGCGACGGAAGCGAAACACGAGTTGCCCTCCGGAGTGCGCTCGACGCGACGGAGTCGATGGGTGCGACGACGACGCTCGTCGACCTGCGAACGTACGACCTCCCGTTGCTCGATGGTGACGAGGCGACACCGCCCGACGCCGAAGCGCTGCGGGAGACGATTCGGGACGCCGACGCGGTGCTCCTCGCCACGCCGATGTACCACGGTTCGTACTCCTCGCCGTTGAAAACGGCCCTCGACTACTGCGGGTTCGAGGAGTTCGAGGGGAAGACGGTCGGCCTGCTCGCGGTTTCGGGATGCGGGTTCCCGACTCCCGCGCTCGAACACCTGCGGTCGGTCTGCCGCGCGCTGAACGCGTGGACGCTCCCCGTGGAAGTCGGGATTCCCGACGCCCGCTCGAACATCGAGGACGGGGAAATCACGGACGAAGATACCGCGGACCGCGTCCAGCGACTCGGCGAGCGACTCGTCCTGTTCGCCGGGGTCGATGAGTATCCCGAAGTCGCCAGCACGACGCTCGAATCCGTCACCGGGTTCTGAGACGGTCGAGCGGGGCGACGTGGAAGCCGCACTCTCCGTCGAACCCGTGAACGAGGAAGTCGAGGAGTTCGACTACTTCGCCGACCGTTTGCTCTCGGGTCGCGGCCCAGAACCTGACGGACGACACGGACTGGTCGATATGCGCACCATCGAAGCGATTTACGAGTCGGCGGAAACCGGCGAACGTGTGCGCGTCGAAGACTGACGGGTAACGGCTCAGGGAACGATGACGGCTCGCCCCTCGATTTCGCCGTGTTCCAGTTTTGCCGCGACGTCGTTGATGTCCTCCAGCGCGTACCGCGAGGTTCGCAGGCTCACCTCGCCACGCGCGACGAGCGACAACAACTCTTGGAGTTCGGGGTAGGTACCGACGAGTGTTCCACGATAGGCGAAGTCGCCGTCCACGAGCGCTTGGGCCGGTTCGTGAATGTGGCCACCGTAGCCGACGACGTGGTGGTCCCCGCCGCCCGCGAGCACGTTCGGCGCGTAGTCCAAGGTCTCGTCGGCACCGACGAAGTCGATGACCTGCTGGACGCCCGCTCCGTCGGTGAGGGCGTCCAATCGCTCGGCCACGTCCTCCGTTCGTGAGTTGACGGTGTGGTGTGCGCCGAGGTCGGTCGCGAGCGTTAGCGCTTCGTCTTTCACGTCGATGGCCGTTATCTCGGCGGCGCTCATCGCCCGAAGCGCTTGGAGTCCGATGTGGCCGAGACCCCCGACGCCGACGACGACGGCGGGTTCACCGGGGTTCAGTTCCCCGACCGCCTTTTTCACCGCGTGGTACGCCGTGATTCCGGCGTCCGCGTGGGGGGCGATTTCCTTCGGATCGACCCCTTCCGGGAGCGGGATCACCGCACGCTCGTTCGTCAGGAGATACTCCGCGAACCCGCCGTCCGTCGAGAGGCCGGGGAAGGCGAGGTTCTCACAGTGCATGTCCTGTCCCAGACGACAGGCCCGACAGATGCCGCAGGTCATCGCCGGATGGCAGACGACGGTGTCGCCCTCCGACACCAGCGTCACGTCGTCGCCCGTTTCCGCGACGGTTCCGGCGTTTTCGTGCCCGAGCGTCATCGGGAGGGTTTGACCCATCCGTTCCTCCCACATCCCCTCGATGGCGTGATTGTCCGTCTGACACCACCCTGCTCCCTCGATTTCCACGACGACGTGGTTCGGATCGGTCGCCGACGGTCGGTCGACGTCCTCGATAGTGAGCGCGTCGTCCATCTCATCGGTGTACTCGTGGAGTCGTGCAGCACGCATGCTCACGAATCATGACGCGCAAAGGGACAGGTGTTGTGGCACTTCGCCGGTTCGAAAAACGGGACGGCCGAAAGCGACGTGTCGGACAGGTGTTCAGGTCCGATGTGGACGGAATCGTACGCTCGCGGCCGTCCAACTGCATCTGAACTTTTTACTCGGTAAAGAATAAATGTTTTGAATACCTAGTGGATAGGGAGCAGTATGCATGCAATCGCACTCAGGCGCGGGGCACGCGCGCCGGAAGTAATCGAAACACCCCGACCGGAACCCGACACGGACGAGGTTCTGGTGCGGACGCTTCGGGTCGGCGTCGACGGGACGGACCACGAAGTCATCGCCGGGCATCACGGTGGCTTTCCCGCGGGCGACGACCATCTCGTTCTCGGCCACGAAGCCGTCGGCGTCGTGGAGGATCCGAACGGCACGGCGTTCAAGCAGGGTGATATCGTCGTCCCGACCGTCCGCCGTCCGCTTCCCGACGGCCCAACCGAGTATTTCGAACGCGGTGAACCCGATATGTCCCCTCCGGAGGACGTCATCGAACGAGGCATCACCGGCGGTCACGGCTTCATGAGCGAGTACTTCACCAGTTCCACCGAATTCCTGCTTCCCATCCCGGACGAACTCGCGGAGTGGGGATTCCTGGTCGAACCCATCAGCATCGCCGAGAAGGCCATCGAACTCGCCCGCGCATCGCGCTCGGCGTTCGACTGGCAACCGGAGAGCGCGCTCGTCCTCGGCAACGGGTCGCTCGGATTGCTCACGACGGCGATGCTCACCGAGTCGTTCGACCGAGTGTACTGTCTGGGCCGCCGCGACCGACCCGACCCGACCATCGACATCATCGAGGAACTCGGCGCGACGTACGTCGATTCGCGGGAGACGCCCGTCTCCGAGATTCCCGGCGTGTACGAACCGATGGACTTCATCTTCGAGGCGACCGGCTACCCGAAACACGCCTTCGAGAGCATCGAAGCGCTCGCACCGAACGGCGTCGCCGCCCTACTCGGCGTCCCGGACGAATGGACGTTCGAAGTGGACGGCGGTGCCCTTCACCGGGAACTCGTAATGCACAACAAGGCGCTCGTCGGGAGCGTCAACTCCGGCTATCGCCATTTCGAGGCGGCGATAGAGACGCTTTCGGGGCTTCCGGAGTGGTTATTGGACGACCTCGTGACAGGTATTTTCGATTCGTCGAACGTCGAAGAGGCTTTTGCGAACGACGAAACGACAATAAAGGCGGCGGTGAAATTCTACGACAATGAAGAACGTTGACGACCTCATCGATAGTGCGGCCGAACTCGCGGAACGCGGCCTCTCGAAGGGAGAGATCGCTGACGAACTGAACGTGTCGCGCGAGACGGCCAGTTGGCTGGTCGAGCGCAGTGGCAGTACGCCGAGTCACGAACCGGCGGGTGGGCCGCAGGACATCCACGTCGATTGGAGCGCCATCGGCCGCGACAGCAGTCGCCTCTCCCACGTGGGAGCAGCGATGGCCGACATGCTCTCGAAACACGGCGAGGAGGTCGATCTGACCATCGGTATCGAGAAGGCAGGTGCCCCGCTCGCGACCACCGTGGCCCGCGAACTCGACACCGACCTCGGGACCTACGCGCCGCGCAAGCACCAGTGGGACGAGGGCGACATCAACGAGTACGGCGGCAGTTTCTCGCGGAACTTCGCACAGATTCGGAACCGCGAGTGCTACGTCGTGGACGACACCATCACCAGCGGGACGACGATGACCGAGACCATCGAGGCCATCCAGGACCGTGGCGGTGAGCCAGTCGCCTGTATCGTCCTTGCCGACAAGAGCGGTATCGAGGAACTGAACGGCGTCCCCGTCTACTCGCTGGTGCAAGTCATCGGCGTCGGCAGCGACGAATAGGGCGGAAACCGTAGACGATCGATGTACTCATTTTTCGAACGGCCGAGCGAGGTGACGACCGTCGGGACTCGCGAATCGTCACCCGTTCCCGGTTCGTGAACGGCACGTCGTGACGCGGGCGCAACTTCTTTGCGGCGTGGGTGCCTACGCAAGTGTATGACCTTCACACCCGGCGAAGCGCTATCCGCCGAGGAAGTCGAGGAACGGGTCGATTCGGCAATCGAGGAAAACGAAGTGGTGCTCTTCATGAAGGGGACGCGTCTCATGCCACAGTGTGGGTTCTCCATGCGCGCGGTCGAACTTCTGGACGAGCATCGTGGTGAGGAGTTCGAGACGGTGAACGTGCTCGACAACTTGGACGCCTACCGCGAGGCGCTCTCGGAGTACAGCGGTTGGGAAACGATCCCGCAAACGTACGTCGACGGCGAATTCATCGGCGGCAGCGACATCCTCGCCGAAATGGAAGAACGAGATGAACTCGAATCGACACTCCGAACGGACTGATGTCATTGCGGAGGTTGCACTTGCAACCGAAAGAGTAGACCCTATAAGCACGGGGCGCGTAGACAAATACGTACCGCCGACGGGAGACGGAACCCACGACTACAAATGAGCCAGGTATACCGACTACATTCGACGCTCGAATTGCCGCTTGAAACCGTTTACGACCACTTCGAAAGCGACCCCGACCTACCGGACGGAATCGACAGCGTCGATATCACCCGCCGGAACAACACACTCATCATCAGTGCGGTCTCGACGGACGAAAGCATCAGCAAGTACACCCCGACCGCGCAACTGAAAGCCAGTGTCTCGGAAACGCGCGTCTTCACCGAGGAAGAGGAAGCGCGACGCAACGCACCACGATGGGGCACGCCGGAGGAGGAGGAAGAGGAGGAACCGACCGGTGAACTCATCGAGATGGCCGCGTTCAAGGGCGACCGCGAGACGGTGCTCCAGAACACCGCGGTGCAGTACCCGATGTTCGAAGTGCTGTGCACCATCGCGCGCAAGGCCGAGAAAGGCACGCTGACCGCCATCTCCGAAGTCGGTGGCGAACTCGAAGCCACCCGCATCGTGGACGGCGACGACCGACCGGCGTCCATCGAAGTCGTCGAGGGGCCACGCAAGGAGAACTCGTCGTCCAGCGGCGTGAACTGGCGCGACAACAAGTTCATCAGCTAATTGGATACCGTGCGGCCTCCGCAGGAACGTAGAGTGTAGCTACTTCTTCGATTCGCTTTTTAGAAACGGGGTATCGACGATGCAGACATCAGCGCACTCGATATCTCTCCGTTCGTGAACCGAACTGAGAGCGATTCACGACCGGGAACGGTTCACAAAAACGTATTTATGCATGCATACGCTCTTCAGAGATGATCCAAGGGCCGTATTCGCTGTTTGTTTTCCGGAAACTCGAACTCTGTCGAACGATGGCTCGAAAATTCGAGTTCGACTCCTCACTAACCCAAACGGTTCTTCACGACGAGCCGAAAAGCACTTTAGCCATCTAATTATATGTAATTACACGCCATGCCAAACGACTTCCCCGACTATCTCGACGTGGACTACACGGACGGCGAAGGAGAGAATCCCGAAGATTACCCTTCGCTCGAAGATAAAATCGAGAAAGCAATCGACGTGACCCGCAAGGGTCTCGAAGAGTACGAAAACCCCGCCGTCATGTGGACCGGTGGAAAGGACTCGACGCTCACGCTGTACTTCATCAAGGAAGTCGCGGAGCGCTACGATTTGGAAGTCCCCCCGGCAGTGTTCATCGACCACTACCAGCACTTCCAGGAGATCCACGACTTCGTGGAACACTGGGCCGACGAGTGGGACCTCGAAGTCATCTACGCCCGCAACGAGGACGTGGGTGGCTACGTGGACGAGCACGGTCTCGAACCGGGCGACGACATCGAAATCGGCGCCCTCTCGGAGCACAACCAGCACCACGTTCGTGACCTCCTCGAATACGAGGACGACACGTTCCCGTTCCTGCTCGACACCTACGTCGGCAACCACCTGCTGAAGACCGTCGCGCTCAACGACGCGCTCGAAGAGTACGACGTGGACGGCGTCATCTCCGGCGTCCGCTGGGACGAACAGGAAGCGCGCGCCGACGAGACGTTCTTCAGCCCGCGTCACGACCCCGAAATCTACCCGCCGCACGACCGTATTCAACCCATTCTCCACTTCGACGAGCCCGCCGTCTGGGACGCCTTCTGGTACTTCGTCGTCCCGGACACCGTCGAGGACTACCC
>NZ_JBAWAC010000374.1:0-6449 GCF_049589095.1 Haladaptatus sp.
GGGAGAATGTCGTTCGAGGCTAAAACGTTCTTTCCTCTGCTGTCCCGCTCGTGTTCACAGAGAGCATACATAACTAACCCAAAGGAGGATTCCGGTTCCGAGCGAGGGTTATGTCAGACATTTATAATCCGATTAAACCCTTCAACACCTGTGTGCAGATCTCCGTTCTCGAACAACTAGAGTATCTGTCTGCTCGTATTACTTCTGGTGTCCTTCGACCACTCGTTCTGGGCACTCTCGATAGAAACCGCAGTTATGACGGAGAGAATGGGAGACAGTTTTAGAGTTTGTTGGCTTCCTGTTTCCAACACGTCGTATTTGAGTCACATTCGTATAGACCGATTCCATCTTCCGTAATCGTGTGGAGGCGGGCCCCTCGCTCCGTCGACCGGATCGGAACGAGCTCGGTGGTGTACCCTCGCTTCGGCAGCGTAGCGGTGACGTTCATCGGCGAATTCAGCGAGGAAACGTTGAACGTTGCAACGACCCACGTTTCTCCTGGCTTGAGTGTTTTTGACCGGTTGAGTACGGTCTTTCCGTCCTTTGATTGAAACGTCAGATCGATAGTCTGGTTCGATGATGCGTCATTTTGAACCACGAATCGTAGCTGCTGCTTCTGTTCTTTCGTGTCTGTTGGTTGTTTATTAGCGATAAGTCCACCGTTACACCCTGCTAGTAGTACCAGTAGTAGGAGGGATAATGCTCGTACTTTCATGGGATAATTCTAGATATCCCTTCTATCTTCTCGGATGAAAATATAAAACGTTTTTTCCTCTGTTGTCCCGTGACCGAACCATTGAGGAAGAAAAATAGCGGTTCGTAGTCGGTCGAAATCACCGTGACTACGACAGTGGGAAGATGTGATACAGGCTCTTGATCGTCTCAATGAACGCGGGACCGGAACTCGTGCACCACCGTATCGGGATGGACGGCCGTCGAGAGGTCGGCCTCGTACACCATCGGCCACGGGAGGCCGCGGGTCACCCGCAACGTGTCGCCGTCGAGGCGGACGCCGCGGATTCGACGCCACGGGACGAAGCTCCCGCCGACACGGCCGTCCGAGGCGATGACGAGGCCGTCGTCGAGTGCGACGAGTTCGACGGTGTGGTTCCCGATCAGTGCAGCGCCGATGACCGCACCGATGAGCGATCCGACGACCGACCCCGAAAGGAAGTCGAGGGAAAACGTCCCGGGGAGCACGAGATGGAGGGCGAACAGGCCGATAGCGGACGAGACCATCGTGAGCGGCAGGTCGTACAGGCGGGATTTGACGCCGACGACGTTCCCGCGAATCGATTCGGTTCGAAGACGTATCGTGGCGTACCGTGACGAACAGGCGGCGAACGCGACGAACGCGGCCACCCCGAAGAGGGACGCACGCAGGACGATCTCACCGCTCGGTGTACCCTCCGTGAGCGCTCGCGTGACGAGCAGGGCGACGAACGGGAGCACGCCGACGACGGCGAGTAACCAGTGGCGTCGGGCGACCACTGCCCGGTCGATCTCCGCCGCGAATTGCTCGACGGCGACCCACCCGAGAAGCGTGAACAGGATTCCGATTTCCACGCCGTTCGCCGGGGCGTCGGGCCACAACCACGGCAGGGAGAGGGCGATGGCTGATCCGATGAAGAGACCGAGGACGGCGCTGAGGGACCGAAGTCGAGGAGGGCGGAGATGCATGCGAAATAGTTGATTTTCCAACTATATTATTAATTCGCTACGTTCGGTCAAAGATGAAGCGGGTCTGAGGATGGAACCGTCACAGATCGATAATCGATTGCCGTAATGAAAGGAGTCCAGTTCGGGGGCTCGAGAACCGCTCTGTGTCCGACTCCGACGAGCGCTACGAGTCGGCGCTGGAATTCGCGGACATGCTTCGCTGGACGATGCGGAGCAACTGACGACCCGTCCGGCGATTGCGAGCAAAGTTGATAGTTGCGCGAGACGATAGTACGCCCGGGACTGCGGGGGGAGATTTGCGTGGGGGCAACTGGATACAATCGACTGATGGGAGTGGTGGGTATCGCGCTTCGGCGGGTACGCTCGGAGCTTCGGGTCGCGTTCGTCGTCTTCGTCGCCGGGTTTCTGACGACGTTCTACGCGCTTCGGTACTGGATATGGCCAGCACTGGAGCGACGACTGCTGGAATCGAAGGCGATAATCGTCGCGGTGACGCCGTTCGACGTCGTCCTCCTCCAGGGGAAACTCGGCCTCATCGTGGGGGGGCTACTCGCGGCGCTGTTCGTCGTCTATCGGACCCGCCACAGTGAGCGTGGGGAATCGGTTCCCCTGCCGGGGACGAGGCGAACCCGAATTCTCGTGGGCGTGTTGGCAGTGGTTTTGTTCCTCGGGGGTGTGGCCTACGCCTATCTCGTCTTCCTCCCGTTGCTGTTCGATTTCCTCGTGAACAACGCGATTCAGGCCGGGTTTCAGCCGACGTACTCCATCGTGGATTGGACGCAGTTCGTCCTCCTGTTGACGGTGGTGTTAGGACTGACCGCCGAACTGCCGCTGATCATGGGCGGGTTGGTGTACGCCGATATCGTCTCCTACGACCTGCTACGGAACCGCTGGCGGTACGCGGTCTTCGGCATCGTCGTCCTCAGTTCGATGGTGAACGGGTCGCCCGACCCGTTTTCCATGTCGCTCGTGGCGATTCCGATGACGACGTTGTACTTCGTCGGGTTGGGCTGTGCACGGCTGGTCACGAGTGGAGCGGGAAGTCGGAGTGGCGACTTCGGGCGTCCCGTCGAACTCGACCTCGGGGAACTCGACGCCGCCGGGATTCGCGCCGCGCCATCCGAAGCCTTCGGGCCGCTCACCGAACACGAAGCGCTGAAATTGGCGGACGACGCCCTCGATGAGGGAGACCACGAGCGAGCGGCAGCCATTCTCGACCGGTTCGACGGGAAGGATGCGGGAAGCGTGGAATCGATCGACGACGAATCGGCTGGCGATGGAGAATCGGCTGACGAAGAAGTGAGCACCGAGGGGACGAGCGGCGAGAAGGATGGGCTGACTACAGCAGTCGAGGGGACCGCATCCCGGATGGCGTCGGTGTTCACCGAGGACGGGACGACCGAGGAGGACATCGGCGGTTACTACTACGATATCAGGTTCATCCTCGGGAGTCTGCGGAGCAAATCGTTCCACGTCGCGGCGGTGTTCATGGCCGTCGTCGGACTGACGTTCACGTTCCTTTACGGGGGCGGTATCGGCGCGATAAAGCGGGATTTCCTGACGCGGCTTCCGGCCGGTGTGAACCCGGAGGCGTTGCGTATCGTCCTCCTGCATCCAGTCGAGGCGCTCGCGTTCGAGATGAAGGTGAGCTTCATCGCCGGGGCGCTTGCGGTGCTCCCGATGGTGCTGTACTACGCGTGGCCCGCGGTCGAATCCCGGTTCGAGGCTCGCGCCGACCGCGACGTGTTTCTGCTGTGGGGGGCCGCGTTGGCGGTGGGATTCCTCGGCGGAAGTCTCGTCGGCTACGGGTACGTCGCGCCGGTGGTCATCTCCTATCTCGTCGCGGACGCACACGCGGCAGACATGATAATCGCCTACCGAACGGGCGCGTTCTTCTGGCTCGTGTTTGCGCTGACCGCGGGCGTCGGCCTGCTGGCCGAAATCCCGGTGACGATGCTGTTGTTCCATCACGGAAACGTCGTCCCCTACCGAACGATGCGGCGGCGGTGGCGGGAGGTCACCATCGGCGTGCTGGTCCTCACGGCCATGCTCCCGGGTGGGCTACTGTTGATGTTGTTCATCGGTCTGGCGATCATGGTCGCGTACGGCGTCGGGTTGACCGTTCTGTGGCTGAATTCACTCGGTAGCCGGTTGATGCGTGTCGTGACGACGTGAAGACGGCGTACGTGTTCGTTTCATGTTGCGAACACATTTGTACGATGAACTCGTTGGGGATGATAAATGGTTCCGATGGGCAATTATCCACCGGCGGTCACGGCGGTGCTGTTCTCGGCACTCGTCGCGGTCGTCGGTATGCTCCACTCGATGAGGACGACCAATGGGTCGGCACGAGGATTGCTGATCGTGTGGGTCGCGTATTTTATGCTGACGGTGCTACCGACGTACCTGCTGTTGCGATTCGGCCTCTTTCTGCCGACGATAGTGCTGGTCGTGATCGTCGCGGAGGCGTTGATACGGGGAGACAACAAAGCGGAAGTCGAAGGGTTCTACCCGGGGTTCATCGTCATCACTCCCGTCATTCTCCTGTTGCTCTGCCTTTTCGCGGGTATCGAGATCGTCCTTCGGAGTTTGGTGTGAGCCGAAATCGACGATAGGTCGTCGGACCTACGAAGACAGAAACCCATTTACTGGCCCACCAGAAACGAACGGGTATGTTCCTGACGTTCAGGGAAGAAGTCGAGGACGCCCTTCTCGCGGCACTCTCTAGCCTCGACCTTCCGACTGACGACCTCGGAATCGAAACGCCCCCGGAGGGTGTGGACGCCGTCCTCGCTTCGAGCGCGGCGTTCCGACTCGCCGGAGAGGTCGGCGCACCGCCACCGAAAATCGCGGCCGACATCGCGGACGAAATCGACGTCGACGGCTACGACCACATCGCCGCCGCCGTCGGTCAAGGACCGTACGTCAACTTCCTGCCGAGCCGAGCCTACTACGACGAGACGGTCGAGACGGCACAGGACGACGAGTACGGCCGCCTCGAACCGACCGGCGAGAGCGTCGTGGTCGAGCACACCAGCGCCAACCCGACCGGCCCGGTGCACGTCGGCCGCGCGCGGAACCCGATCACCGGGGACGCCATCGCCCGGATTCTGGATTTCGCGGGCAACGACGTGGACCGTCACTACTACGTCAACGACGCGGGCCGCCAGATCGCGGTGTTCACGTGGGCCTACGAGACGTTCGACGAGGGAGACCTGCCGAAACCCGAGCGCGAGCGCGCCGACTACGATCTCGTGCGCTACTACCGCAAGGGCAACGCTTACCTCGAAGAGGCGGACCCGGAGGACGTCGACGAGGCCGAAACGGAGATCGCGTCGATTTTGCAGGGTCTCGAAGAGCACGACGAGGCGACGTACGAGCGCATCAGCGAAGTGGTCGATACCGTCCTCTCGGGTATGTGCGTGACGCTGGATCGCCTTCCCGCCGAGTTCGACGAGTTCGTCAAGGAAACGCGGTTCATGTTCGACGGGAGCACCGACGACGTGGTATCCCGTCTGAAGGAGACGGAACACGCCGTCTACGAGAACGAGGCGTGGCAACTCGACCTCTCCGAGTTCGGCTTCGAGAAGAACCTCGTCTTCCTGCGCTCGGACGGGACCAGCCTCTACACGACCCGCGACTTGGCCCACCACGAGTGGAAGCTCGACAACTACGACCGCGCTGTGACGGTCGTCGGGGAGGACCACAAGCTACAGGCCGATCAACTCGCCCAAGCGCTCGAAATCCTCGGCAACGACACTGACAAGCTGACCACGTTCCACTTCTCGTGGGTCAACCTCCCCGAGGGTGGGATGAGCACCCGGAAAGGAACCGGCGTCGATATGGACGACCTGCTCGACGAGGCAGAGAAACGCGCCCGCGAGGAAGTAGAGAACCGCATGGACGACCGCATCCGTGACGACGACCTCACCCAAGCCGACATCGACCGCATCGCCCGACAGGTCGGCATCGGCGCGGTTCGCTACGACATCATCTCGAAACAGCCCACGAAGACGATCACGTTCGAATGGGAGCGCGCCTTGGATTTCGAAGCCCAGAGCGCCCCGTACGTCCAGTACGTCCACGCGCGCTGTTGCGGCATCATCGACGAGGCCGGAGGCGAAATTCCAGCGGAAATCGACCCGTCCATCCTCGATTCCGAATCGGAAGCGGAACTCATCGAGGTCATCGCGCGCTTCCCGCACGTCATCAAGGAGGCCGCCGAGGATCTGGAACCCCACGCAGTCGCCACCTACACCCGCGAGTTCGCGGAGACGTTCAACACGTTCTACCGCGAATGTCCGGTCCTGACGGCCGAGGACGAGAACGTTCGGGACGCCCGTCTCGCACTCGTCGCCGCCGCGAGACACACCATCGCGAACGCGCTGGGCGTTATCGGCATCGAAGCGCCGGAGTCGATGTAACTCACGTCGAGTCCCCCTCGCGTTCGCTCGCGGGACTCCGGGGAGTAGCCGCTCGAAACCGCGTCACACCACTTTTTGTCGATAGTCGAGAACAGTCCATCCGCTCGCGGTGAGAAGATCACGCGCCCGTTTACCGGAACACCGAACCGATTCGGCCGAACAGTCCGTCCGTCTCCTCGTCACCCTCCACGTCGTCGTTCGGATCCGGACGGACGGGTTCGTCCTGAAACGGGACGGCCTCTATTTCGTCCGCATCGTTCCGCTCCTCGGGTTCGGCTTCGACGATTTCGTCGGGAAGGTCGGTCGGCGTTTCCGTGTCGGGTGTCGTGGTCGATTCCGACGTAT
>NZ_JBAWAC010000375.1:0-7003 GCF_049589095.1 Haladaptatus sp.
CTGCTCTCGGCGCGGGAGAACGACCCCAGCCTGCGGTTTGCGGTCAATTGTCGATTCGATGGCGATGTCGAGGCGGCGCTCTCGACCTTGAGCGGCGAAGTCGCGGAGTTCGACCGCGCGGCGGAACCGGCGGACGTGAAGACCGAGGAGGGGAGCACGATGGGCTGGGGTGCCCGGCGGGCGTTCGAGTCGGCGAGCGGAACGCCCATCGCGATAATCGACCGCGGGGAGGTCGGCAAGGAGGCCATCGTGAAACTGCTCGCGGCGGACGCCGAGGAACTCCAGCGACGGACGCTGGCGCTCCTCTCCGCGCTGGAAGCGCGGGGAGCGGACGAGGAAGACGAGGAGGGAGCGTCGCCATGAACGCCGACGTCGGCATCATCCTGCCCCAGTACGGCCACGAGTACGGGACGATTCGGGACGTGGCTCACGACGCCGAGAAGTACGGATTCGACGGCCTGTGGCTCGAAGACCACTTCCAATCGTGGATCGGCGACATCGAGCAGGACACCTACGAACCCTGGACGACGCTCGCGGCGCTCGCGGAGGCGACCGACGAAATTCGACTCGGGACGCTGGTGGACTGTCAGGCCTATCGTCACCCGTCCCTGCTGGCGAAGATGGCGGCGACCGTGGACCGCGTGAGCGACGGCCGCCTCGACCTCGGCCTGGGCGCGGGATGGTACCGGGACGAGTTCGAGCGTTTCGGCTACGAGTTCCGTGAGCCCCCCGCCGCCCGCATCGAGCGACTGCGCGAGACCGTCGAGGTTCTCCACGGCCTCTGGACGAACGAGCGGTTCTCCCACCACGGCGAGCAGTTCGATCTGGAGGAGGCGTTCTGCCGCCCGGAACCGGTGCAGGAGCCGCACCCGCCGATCTGGATCGGCGGTGCTGGGGAGCAGTTCACGCTCCGGTACACGGCCGAACTCGCCGACGGGTGGAACTACGGCACCCTCGACCCCGACGGGTTCGCGGAAAAGTTGGCCGTGCTTCGGGAACACTGTGAGAACGAGGAACAGTATGAGAAAATCACGAAATCCGCCGAACTGTTCGCGTTCGTCGCCGACTCGCGGGAAGACGCCGAGGCGAAGCGCGAACGCTTCGCCGATCGCCATTTGAACAGTGAACCGAGCGAACCGCGGGAGTTCTTCCTCGCGGGCTATCTGGAGACGGCGCTCGTCGGGACGCCGGACGAGGTTCGGACGGAACTGGAGCGCTACGAGGACGTGGGCATCGAGACGTTCATGCTGAGCGTGCCGGACGCGCCAGAAGATGATAGTTTGGAACTGCTCGCGGACGTGATGGACTGAGTCGGCGTTTAGGCCATCACGGGTCGTCGTTAGACCACGACACGTCTGCGTTACGCCATCATGTTCCGACAGCTCTCCGCACAATCCTCCAGCACGTCGGCACAGAGCTGACAGTGGTCGTGATCGTGCCGCGAGCACTCCTCGGCACACTCCTCGCAGGCACCCGCACAGGCTTCCGCGAGTTCGCTATCGAAGTTCGAATCACGGGCCATGAACCGGGCGTGCATGGAGGCAAGATCGGCCACATCACGACAGAGCCGGATGCATTTGGCCATGCCCTCGCCCTTCTCGGCACACTGGTCTGCACACCACTCGCAGGCTTGGGCGGCGGCGAAACAGTCGTCGATACACTCGTCCTTCTCTGCGTCGAGGTGGTCTATCTGGGTGAGCGCCATAGCGGAAAACGACGAGGGAATCGTCGGTGGTCGTTCTGGTTGCTCACGCAATGGGCTTTTTCCCTCCCCGAGCGAACAGCCAGACTCCTGCGAGGAACGTCACGAGCGCAATCGCGCCGATGGCGACGTGCCACCCGGCCACCCAGTACGGAAGCGAAACGACGTGGCGGGCGCTGTCGAGCAGGTAGCCGAAGACAGGGAGTTTCGTCGCCGACGGGCCGATGTCGGCGCTCGAATTCACGGGCGGCCCGGCGGGATATTCGCCGGGGTAACGATCGGCCTCGTACGGAAGCGAGGAGATGCGCGCGCTCCACACCAGTTTTCCGGACCGATTCAGCTCGACGACGCGGTTGTTTCGGCTGTCGGTGATGAGCGTGTGGCCGTTCGACAAACGGTCCGCGTCGCGCGGCCAGTCGAATCCGAGGCCGCCCGCGCCGTGCACCTGCCATCCGACTCCCCACGTTCCGTTTCGGCGGTGGAGTTCGACCACCCGGTCGTTCTCGCTGTCCGCGACGAGGACGGCGTTTTTCGAGAGATACTGGGGGTTATGCTGTTTGTTCAGCAGTCCCCAATCCCCGTTCTCGTTGATCACGTTCACGACACCCTTCCCGCGCTGGAGGACGACGAGTTGGTTCGCGTTCCGCACGCTGACGAGGTACCGTCCCGGCCCGATACGGTCCACGTCGTTGATGTGGAGCCAGTCGGTTCGCGTGGGATCGGATGGCGGGTCGTACCGCTCGCTCGCGTTCCACTGCCACGTGACCGTTCCGTTCGGCGCGAGGGTGAACACCCGTTCTTTGTCCATGTCCGCGATGAGGAGTTCGCCCGACGGGAGCAACTCGGCGTCGTGAACCTCGCTGTTCAGTCCCGAACGGACCGGAAACGTCCACTGGTAGACGACGTGCGGCGATGGGTTCGGATCGATGACCCGCACGCCGGTTCGAGCGCAGGGAGATTCGTAGGGGCCGCAGCGCCGATACCCGTCGTCGATGAACGACGCGAGGACCGTTCCGTTGGGCAGCCACGACACGTCGTGATCGCCGTTCGCGTGGCCGTAGCTCCACAGTTTCTCCCCGTCGGAATCGAGCACGACGACCTTCCCGTCGGTCGAAGTCGATTGGACGCCGACGACGGTCCGGCCGGACAGACCGGACGAAGGAGCGTTCGAAATCGGCGGCGCGACGGCGGCGCTGACGACGAGCGTGAGGACGAACCCGACGACGGCGACCCCCATCAGCGTCGCGCCGAGTCGACGTGCGGAAACGGCGGAGACCACGTGAGGAAGAGACGACGACCCGAAGCGACAAAACCGTACTGGCGTCCTGCAGGCGACGGCGGAAACCGAGTCGGTTTCGCGCGGAATCCACACCGTTTTAGTCGCCGTCCCACCCACGTTCGCACATGATTTCGGTTCTCGCTTCCGGAGGTGTCCGCCGTGAGTGACGGCGGCATCGTCGGGGAGTTCCTCTCGCTCAAAGACGAGACAGACGCGGACGTGCTGACGATGCAAGTCGGCGATTTTTACGAGTTCTTCGCCGACGACGCGGAGTTGGTCGGCGACGTGCTCGACCTGAACATCTCGCGGAAATCGAGCCACGGAAGCAGCTATCCGATGGCTGGCGTGCCGCTGTCGGAACTCACGCCGTACATGAAACAACTGGTCGAACGCGGCTACCGGGTGGCCGTGGCCGACCAGTACGAGACGGACAGTGGTCACGCCCGGAAGATAACGCGGGTCGTGACGCCCGGCACGCTCCTCGAAACGTCCTCGGCGGACGCTCAGTATCTCGCCGGAATCGTCCGCGTGGACGACGGCTACGGGTTGGCGTTCGCGGACATCACGACGGGCAAGTTCCTCGTCACCGCAGTCTCCGGTCCCGACGCGGACTCGAAGGCGCTGACGGAACTGTACCGGTTCGCGCCCGCCGAGGTCCTTCCCAGCCCGGAGATCAGAAACGACGATTCGTTCCTCGAACGGGTTCGCGACCGCACCGACGCGTCCATCTCGGTCCACGACGCGAACGCCTTCGCGCCCGGAAAGGCAACCCACGTCACCCGCGAGCAGTTCGGAAAGGAGACGCTGTCCAGCCTCGGATTGGATTCGGACGACGAAGCGGAGGTCCGGGCGGCGGGCGCGGTGCTCTCGTACGTCGAGGAGACCGGCGCGGGCGTCCTCGGGTCGATGACGCGCCTGCAGTCGTACCACGCGGACGACCACGTCGAACTCGACGCGACGACCCAGCGCAACCTCGAACTCACCGAGACCATGCACGGGGACCGCAAGGGGTCGCTGTTCGAGACGGTGGATCACACGAAGACGAGCGCCGGACGACGGTTGTTGAAGGAGTGGCTCCAGCGTCCCCGCCGGTCGAAGGCGACGCTTCAGGAACGCCAGTCGAGCGTCGGGTCGTTCGCCGAATCGGCGTTGGCCCGCGAGGAGATCCGCGAGACGCTCGCCGACGCCTACGACCTCGAACGGTTGGCGAGCAAGGCGGTGTCGGGGAGCGCCGACGCGCACGACCTCTTGCGGGTGCGCGACAGCCTTTCGGTTCTGCCGACGGTCGCCGACGCAATCGCCAACGCGCCCGGCCTGTCGAGTTCGCCGCTGTCCGAACTCGTCTCGCGTCCCGACCGAGCGCAGGCGGAAGCGCTGCGCGAGGAACTGGCCGAGGCGCTCGCCGAGGACCCGCCGAACACGGTCACACAGGGCGGTTTGCTGTGCCGCGGCTACGACGAGGAACTGGACGGAATCATCGACAAGCACGAGGAGAATTTGGAGTGGTTCGACACGCTGGCGAGCAGGGAGAAGTCCCGAACCGGCATCTCACACCTGCAGGTGGACCGCAACAAGACGGACGGCTACTATCTGCAGGTCGGAAAGTCGGACACCGGCAAGGTTCCGGAGGAGTACGAGGCCGTCAAGACCCTCAAGAACTCCGAACGGTACGTCACCGACGAACTCCGCGAGCGTGAGCGCGAAATTCTTCGGCTCGAAGAGCGGCGCGGCGAACTGGAGTACGACCTGTTCAAGGAACTCAGAAATCGAGTCGCGGAACACGCCGAACTGCTGCAGGACGTCGGGCGGACACTGGCCGAACTTGACGTGCTGGCGAGTCTGGCCGTCCACGCCGCCGAAAACGGCTGGGTGCGTCCGGAACTCGCCGAGTCGGGGCTCGATATCGACCAGGGTCGTCACCCCGTCGTGGAGCGGACGACCGAGTTCGTCCCGAACGACGTGCGGATGGACGACGACCGCGAGTTCCTCATCGTCACCGGGCCGAACATGAGTGGGAAATCGACGTACATGCGGCAGGCCGCACTCATCACCCTGCTCGCACAGGTCGGGAGCTTCGTCCCCGCGCGGTCGGCCCGCATCGGCTTGGTGGATGGCATCTTCACCCGCGTCGGGGCGCTGGACGAGTTGGCACAGGGTCGCTCGACGTTCATGGTCGAGATGCAGGAGTTGAGCAACATCCTCCACTCCGCGAGCGAGGACTCCTTGGTGATTCTGGACGAGGTGGGGCGCGGAACCGCGACCTACGACGGCATCTCCATCGCGTGGGCCGCCACGGAGTACCTGCACAACGAGGTCCGGGCGAAGACGCTGTTCGCGACCCACTACCACGAACTGACGACGCTCGCCGACCATCTGGAGCGCGTCGAGAACGTCCACGTGGCGGCGGACGAGCGAGACGGCGACGTCACTTTCCTCAGGACCGTGCGCGACGGGCCGACGAACCGCTCGTACGGGATTCACGTCGCGGACTTGGCGGGCGTGCCGATGCCGGTCGTCGAGCGCTCGCGCGACGTGCTCGACAAACTCAGACAGGAGAAAGCCATCGAGGCGCGCGGTTCGGGGTCGAACGAGACGGTACAGGCCGTCTTCGACCTCGGAGCGGGGCAGTTCCAGGCGAACGGGTCGGGGGTAAGCGAGTCGGATAGTGAAGAATCGGAGGACGAAGGGGATGCACTCGACCCCGAGACGGAAGCCGTCCTCTCCGAACTCGCCAGGGTCGAAGTCGCCGATATCTCGCCCATCGAATTGATGTCGAAGGTGCAGGAGTGGCAGGGGAAAGTCGGCGAGCGATAGACGTTCGACCGATTTACTCGACGAGAGAACAGCTACTCGCTCCCGTCACGTAGCTCTGTAACTCATTGTCATCGGCGTAGCTCTGTAACTCATCGTCATCGGCGTAGCTCTGTAACTCATCGTCATCGGTTTTCTCACTACTGCGTTCGAAAAAAGTTCAAAATCGATGGTCGTCTTCGGGCGTTACTCGCTGGACGAGTAATCCACCGTCACCCACGCGACGCCGTAGATGTCGTCCCAGTCGGAGTCACGGTCCATCAGGAGGATCATGAGTTTGACCTTGCCATCCGCACCCGCCTTGTCCAGCGCTTCGGGGTGGATTTCGATGGCGAAGTCGCCGTTCTTCTCCTGACTGACGACCGGCGTTCGCTCGATGAGCGTGCCGCTGGTATCGGTGAAGCGCGACCCGTTGTCGAGGTCGCCGTTGGCGTAGACGAGGAAGTATGGCTCGCCCCGCACGGTACCGTGCTCGGCGGGGTCCACACGCTTCATCGAGGTGTTGGCGGAGAATGCCACGTCGAAGTTGGAGTAACCGCCGTCACTCGCCTCCTCCTTGTGGATGACCTCGACGTTCGAGATTCGACTCCCGTCGTTCTCGTCCATCTTGTTCTGGAGCGGCGTGTTCGGGGGCTTCGGCTCCGTCCACGAGTCAGCGGACGTCGTCGTGGTCGTGGTGGCCGTGGTGGTTGTAGTAGTCGCTGCCGCAGTCGTCGTGGTTCCTGTCGCCTCGCTCGTCGTTGTCGACGTGGATTCCGATCCACCGCCGTCCGCGCTGCTCGTGGTGGTGGTCGAGTCGGCCGCCTTCGTGGAGGTTTGGCTGACCGACGTCTTGCTAGTCGTACTCGCCGAGTTGCCGCCGAGGGACGAACACCCGGCGACCATCAGCACGAGAACCAATAGAAGTGTGATGCTCGTTCGCTTCATGTATTTAGACATCCTCGTCTCGGAAATTCACGCATTGCCGCATAACTTTGCAACACCGTTTCGTTAGTTCTACGGATTTAAGAATGGAATACATGTAGATGAAACATGAAGGGGCTTCGATTTGATGATTGGAACGCGTACGCCCCTCAGTTCACTGATATCGAGATGTTATGTATGTATTAAGGAGAGGAATACGGGACGATGGGATCTGATATATAGGCGTATTATATCTTTTCGGAGGTCATGTTAGTATTTGTGTGACAGGGATGGGAACGGTGGAGGGA
>NZ_JBAWAC010000376.1:0-3064 GCF_049589095.1 Haladaptatus sp.
GGGTTCGGTGTACTGCCCGCTCGACGACCCGGATTCCTCGGTCGCGGGAAGCAGGTCGAGGTAGTCCGACTGGAACATCACCGCGTCGGACGGTTCGACCACGACCACGTCCCAGCCGTCGCGCACGAACGGGGAGAGTGCCTCGACGTTCGTCTCGGCCTGCTTCCGCGCCGTATCGAGCATGCCTTTCGAATGGGCCGGTCTGCCGCTCCCGGCGACGTCGGACGGAATCCGGACGTGGACGCCCGCCGCTTCGAGCACCCGAACCGCCGCCTTTCCGGCCTCGGGGTGGTTGTAGTTCGTGTAGGTGTCCGGGAAGAGCAGGACGCGGCGGGCGGCGTCCTCCTCCGGGACGCGCGTCCCGCGCTCGGCGAACCAGTCTTCGAGCGTTTCGCGGTGGAACGTCGGGAGGGTTCGGTCGCTGGCGATACCGAACAGTTCCTCGGCCACGAACCGAGCGCCCGGCAGTTCCGTTGCCCAGTTCGAGAGCGGCGCGAACGCGCTTCCCAGCGCCGAGAGCCGACCGATGTTGCCGAAGAGACGGTCACGAACGCTCGTCCCGTGTCGTTGGTGGTACTCGTGTTCGACTTCGGCCTTCAGCTTCGCCATGTCCACGCCGGACGGACAGTCACGGGCACAGCCCTTACAGCCGATACAGAGGTCCATCACCTCGTGCATGAACTCCACGTCGAACTGCTCCTCGTCGGAAAGGGAACCGCTCATCGCCTGTCTGAGCATGTTCGCCCGCCCTCGCGTGCTCGTGATCTCCTCGTCGGCCGCCCGGTAGGTCGGACACATCACGCCGCCGGTGACCTCCTGACCGCCGCGACAACCGCCACAACCGTGACAGAGTTCGACCATCCCCTCGAAACCGTTCTCGTTCTCCCAGTCGAGCACCGGGTCGAACCCGGCGTCGAACTCGTAGCTGGAGTCGAATCGCAGGTTTTCGGTCATGTCCACGTCGCCACAGACCTGCCCGGGGTTGAGCAACCAGTCCGGGTCGAAGGCGGATTTCAGGTCGCGGAAGACGCCCCAGACGTGGTCGCCGTACAGTTTCCGGTTCCACTGCGTGCGGGCGCGGCCGTCACCGTGTTCGCCCGAGACGCTGCCGCCGTACTCGACCACGAGGTCGGTGACGGCGTCCGCGATGGATTCCATCTGATTCACCCCGGCCGGACTCTTCGTGTTGACGAGTGGCCGGATGTGCAGACAACCCGGCCCGGCGTGGGCGTAAATGCTGGCGAACGTGTCGTTGTCCTCCAGCACCTGTTGGAAGTCGGCGACGTACTCGGGCAGGTTCTCCGGCGGGACGGCCGCGTCCTCGATGAACGAGATGTGCTTCGCGTCCGTCGTGCGCGAGAGCAGGATCGGCAGGCCGGACTTCCGCAGTTTCCAGAAGCGGGCGCGTTCCTCCTCGTCGTGTGCCTCCAGCAGGGAGAACGCACGTTCCCCTTCGCGGGCCTCCCGCAGCGCCGCGACTTTCTCCCGGCCGTCCTCGTCGTCGGTCGCGTAGAACTCCACGAGCAGGACCGAGTCGGTTCCCTCCGGCAATATCTCCACCACGTCGTGGAACTCCTCGGTGTCGCTGGCGAGGTCGATGAGCACGTCGTCCAGCACTTCGACGGCCGCCGGGTCGTGGTCGAGAATCGGCGATACGTCCTCCATCGCGTCGTTCAGGCTGTCGTAGGTCAACAGCGCCATCGCCTTCGTCTCGGGCACGGGTTCGAGACTCACCGTCGCCTCCGTCACGATGGCCAGCGTCCCCTCGCTCCCGGCGAGCAAGCGCGCGAGGTTGACGTGCCCCTCCTCGGCTTCCTCCGCCAGCCTGTCGAGGTTGTACCCGGACACGTTGCGTTTGAGTTGCGGGAACACCTCCTCGATAGCGTCCGATTCCTCCTCCACGATTCGCAGGACTTCGGCGTAGATTTGGCCTTCGAGGGAATCCGCTTTCGCACCCTCTCGAAGCTCCTCCAGTGTCACGTCGCCGAAGCGCGTCACGGTGCCGTCGGCGAGGACGACTTCACACTCCTCGATATAGGCGTCCGTCTTCCCGTACTTCAGCGAGTGGGCACCCGTCGAGTTGTTGCCAATCGCGCCGCCGATTGCGCTCTTGTCCCGCCACGCCGGGTCGGGCGCGAACTTCAGGTCGTACTCGGCGAGTTCCGCGTTCAACTCCCCGAGGATGGTGCCGGGTTGTGCGCGGGCGGTCCGTTCCTCCACGTCGAACTCCAGCAGGTCGCCCATGTGCCGGGTGAAGTCCAGCACGACGGCCTCGTTAACCGACTGTCCGGCGAGGCTCGTACCGCCGCCGCGCGGGAGGACCGGGATTTCGCGTTCGGCGCAGTACTCCATCACCGCCGCCACGTCGTCCGTCGACGTTGGGAAGACGACGCCGATGGGTGTCACCTCGTAGGCGCTCGCGTCCGTGGCGTACAACTGCCGGGAGTACTCGTCGAACCGAACCTCCCCGTCCACCAGTTTCACGAGGTCAGAGACCAATCCAGTGCGCGCGGTAGAATCCGAATGATAATCGTAGTTCGCGTGTTCGTCGCGGGCCGGGTCTCCCGCGTCACGTGTTGCCATAGTAGAGCGTATGGAAGGGGGACCGAAAAGTCATGTGGGCCACGGCAACGACGGCGGGGAGTTCTGTTTGGTTTTGGTACTTTTTCGATTGGAGTTGCTCGGCAGCAGATTTCGAACGTCTCCGTCCACTCGTTACGAACAGCAGTGTTTGGTGGTTTTGCGACTGCAGTCGCTAGGAGGCAGACCGCCTCGAAAGCCCCCGCCCGCTCACTACGAGAAATCTCTGCAGCTACTTCGACTGAAACTACTGAGAAGACTACCCCGAAAGCCCCCGCGCGCTCGCGGTCGCTCGGCGACATCTCTCCGTCGGCACTTCGTGCCTCCTCCGAGAGGGGTCACTGAGACGACCATGTAAACGCGAGCGCGCGGCCCCTTTCAACCCATCCAGACCACCGCAATAGCCCCGCTTCCGCACCGCGCCACAGACCTCCCCAGCCGACTGCGTTTCTCGTTCGCGTTGCTCACTGCGATACTCATCCCT
>NZ_JBAWAC010000377.1:0-5278 GCF_049589095.1 Haladaptatus sp.
CTATCTCGATTCACCCAATTGTATACCGATGATTGATTTTTCCCTATTTTCTCAGCTACTGGTTTCAGGTACCCTCGTTCATCGGTTGCTGAATCAAAGAGGGATTTAATCCTCTCAGCTCCCAGTCCACGAATCATCAACTCGTCGTTGGTAAGCGAACCAAGGTAAAGAAATTCCTCTAGGAGGTCGAATTCGGCGACTTCACCGTCAAATTCGATTTTCTTTGGAGCAGGTATCTCGTCGCTCACTTTGATATCTCTCGCTTCGATTTCTTCAATCCCGCTCGGTGTCCATCGTCTCATCGAGTGGTCGGGAGTCACCGTAATTTGCCGTCCACTTCGAGTTTCGATTTCGACCAGATGATTCGGTGCCGGATGTTTCGAAACCGCTTCGATAGGTTTCCGGACGACGTCCCCTGCCTCGTCTATCGACGGAACAAGAACATCTCCATCTAACTCCTCAACCAACGTGCCGAAATCATCCGTTCGCGGCTCTTCCAACCGCTCTTCGACCAACTGTCGAATTTCGTCGTATCGCCACTCCTCATCCTCATCTCGATACCATACCTTGGTTTCCGGGTGGAAACAGTTCCGTCGCTTTGCCGCGTGGAAGTACGGATGTGCGTACCCCACCGCCGCGCTCGTGAAGCCGATGACGCGGCCGACGACGGCGGCGGAGGTGTGGGGTGCCATCCCGAAGACGAGTTCGCCGACCAAGTCCTCTCGCTCCTCCATCTCGTAGAACGGTTCGAGTCCGTAGTAGTCCTCGAGGAGTTGGTCCACGAACTCGGCGGTCTTGAGCAGGTGGACGGCCGCGCCGTCCGAGAGGACGATGTCCTGTACACGCAACTCGACCAGTTGGTCGTCGTGTTGGAGCGGTTCGCCGTGGATGTCCTCCTCGTAGCCGAGCGCGCGGAGTTGGTCGGCTTCCACGTCCAGTTCGGACGGCCTGACGGACGTGACCGGCAGGTCGGTCATGTCGTAGCGGATCGTGCCGTCCTTGAACGCGCTCACGCCGTGTTTCGCCCGGAGAACGCCCTTTTCGATGGGTTCGGGCGTTTTGTGCGCCGAGGTGAGTCCCTTGACGCCTTTGAGCGTATCGAAGACGTTCGAGCGCTCGCCGACCGATTCGAGCGCGTTCCGGAACTCGTCGTTCATCTCGATGGGTTGCCACTCGACGCTGGTCGCCTCGACTTCACACCGCGGGCACTCTGCCCGGCCCGCTTGATCGGGTTCGACCCTCGTTTCGCAGTCGGGGCATCTGTACACCGGATACGTGTTGCCGCCACACTCCGGACACTGGCATTTGAACGTCTCCTCGCCGCAGTCCTCACACTCGCGTTGTCCGATTTGGACTTCGATTCGTCCGCGCTTCCCGGACATCCCTTCCGTGTGGGTCGCGGCTTTCGCCACGTCGCGCTGGTCGCCGCCGGCCTCGCCGAGCGGGAAGAGCGTGTGGACTGCGGGACTCATCTCGCGTTTTTCGGATTTCTCGGGCCGACCCATCCGGTTCCCGATGCGCGTAGGTGCGCGTTCACGGACCTCGAACAGGGCGACTTCGTTGACCGCTTGGATAGCGTTGTCCCCTGGTTCGTCCTCGCCCCACTCGCGAGCTTCCTGTGTTAGTGTGTCCCACGCACGCGTAAGGTCATCAATACTGATCCCCAGCGATCGAACGAACGGTTTCCACACCGGTATCTCGATGTCCTCTCCCTGCCTGTGCTGAACGAGGAGATGTTCGAGCGCCGTTCGAATCGTCTCGGTGTTCGAAATGACGAGGGTTCCGTCCCGTATTTCGCCCGCTTCGACGGCCTCCGCCAGTGTCTCGAACTCGGCGACCGAGATATCGTGCCAGAGATGGGTGTACTTCGGGTGGAGCGGTGCGTCGTACTCGGTCGCCCAGTCGAGCGCTTCCTCGGGGGATGGGTCTTCGAGGTCGATACGGGGGTTATCACGCATCGCCTGCACGTTCGCACCGGCGTGTTCGAAATCCTGTACCCACCACTCGAAGACGTAGGATGCGGGGGGGAGCGGATGGTTGTTCTCGACGAATTCACCGTAGTTGACCAGATACTCGCCGAGGTCGATGATCTCCACGACGCCGTTACGAACTTCGAGCGCTTCCTCGGTGTCGTCGATTCGGCGCACGTCGCCGTTCGCCAGTTTGACCGTCGGTCCTTCGATGGTATCGACGGGGATGACGCCGCCCGCTTTTCCGGGGCGTTCGGTCTTTATCTGCGTTCCCGTCGCGAGGAAATCGTCCACGATGTGCATCGTCGCGGGTTGCACGCCCGCCGTTGCGAACCCGTGGTTCCGCGCCCGACCGTATCGGAGGCGGAAGCCACCGGGTCGGCAGGGGTGTGTAAAGACGGGCCGTCCGGCGATGAGGTCACGGAGAAACTTCGTGGCTTCATCGACGCGCGGCGGACCATGCAACTCGTGGGTTTCCGCTTCTTCTCCCCCTCCCTCCTCGGCTTTTTCGTCGTCCGCTTCGCCTTCTCCCCCCTCGCTCTCGTCCTTCTCCTCTTCTCCGTCGTCCTTTCCGATGGTACCGTCGATGAGGTCCTGCAACCACGGCCAATCGATCTCGTCCAGGTTTCGGGTGTAGCGCTGTATCTTCGGCGCTTTGAGCGCGATACCTTCCGCCATGACGAGACACATTCCACCACGGGCGCTGTTGGTATCGACGCGGTCCAAGTCGCGGAATCCGGATACCTCCTCGTCGCCCGTCGCCTCCCCGTCCAGCATGACTGGCATGTGTTTGGCGATGAATTTCGACTCCTTGTCCTTCGGCGAGTACTGCAATCCCGTCTCCGAGTCGTAGAGGTTGATCTCCTCGGCGTAGCGTTCGATCTCATCGTCGCGGGCCTGATACTCCCCCACCCCGAGGAGTGCTCGCGTGTAATCCGCCACGAGAACCGACAGCGCCTGTGCGGTCCCACCTGCCGAGCGAATCGGCCCGGCGTAGTAGACGTTGACGAACTCCGTGCCGTCGTCGTTATCGAGGAGCTCCACTCGGTCGATTCCCTCGATGGGCGCGGCGACGACACCTTCGGTCAACAGCGCGACGGCAGTCCGAACCGCACCCTCGATCTTCCCGGCACGGGTCTCGTAATCACCGACGTTCCCGTCCGCGAAGTCCTTTGCCAGTTCCAGGGCGGCCTCCTCACGGGACATCTGGCCTTCGAGTTCGCGTACGCGTTCGGCGACGTTCTCGATGCCGAGGATGTTCTCCACACGGTCGGCCATGTCCTTTGCGACTGGAATCTCGACTTCCGGTTGCGGGTCGCCGCTGTGTTCCTTGGCCGCCTCCGCCACGTCAAACGCCTCGTCGAGGCGCGATTCCAGCCGTTCGAAGTACTGTCGGTCTTCGTCCCGCATGCTACAGCCAGAGGTCCAAATCGGTCGGTTGGTCGCGTTCCCGAACGAGCGGTTCCTCGAACGTTCGCATGTACAGTTCCCCGGCGAACACCGTCGCAGAATCGAGGTGTCCGGCGAGCGTCTGTCCCGAACGTCGCGAAAGGACGGCGTGCGTGTGTGCGAACCGCTCGCCGTCGAGTAGCGAGATGTTGCCGACACAGGACGCGACTTCGAGCGGTTCGTCGAACTGCACCTCCCGATACTCCTTCTCGTCCTGGTCGTAGTACCAGATGTCCGCGTCCTGCACCGCGCCCATCGCGATGAACCACGCAGCGTCGACGTCCTCGTCGTCGGCAAGCGATTCTATTTCGGCGCGCCAGTCCGCACCGTGTCCGAGCCGGGCGACGAACTCCTGTTCACTGGCAACCTCCCGATAGTCCATGTCTGCATGAAACCGCGTGGGGAACAAAAAAGGTTCAGTCTCGTCCCCTCGCCCTACGGGTCGTCGGTACGGTTAGCTTTCCGACGTACGGTCATATTTCCTGTCTGTATTTCTACTATTTTCTGTAGCTGTTCAGTAGGAACGAAAACGGGGGATCACGGAAAGAGGGCTGTTTGAGGGTCGAAACTGTTGGGGAACTACTGCCAGTCGGGGAGGGATGCAGTGTCCGTTACTCGCATGCAAATCCATGCATCCTCGCGGGATACATCTGCGATGACGAGTCGCTCCGTCTCTCCGTCATCGTCCACCGAGGCCATAACCTCGGAGTCGTTTGCAACCGACACCGACACTGCTGCCGTATCCGGCGTCATACTTTGAGAGTGTGTACCAAGGAATATAAGCGCACCGAAACGCTGATACTCAATATTATTTCTGATATGAATTTCTGAAAAAATGACTGGACTGGGTGGGTGTAGCGTTTGTAACGAAAATAATAGAACGTTACTCGGCCGATTTCACCGCCGTCTTTCATTTATCAATGATATCATCTATGACAAAAATAGCGAAAAAATCCGGGTTGAATATAATCCCGAATCTGGCGAACTGTGCAATAAACCCGCCGTTTACCGCCGTAATGGTGGCAATCCCAAACGGTAAGTTTATCCACTATGATACACAAGCCGTTGATGGATGACAGATACTGACAACCTAACCCGTCGGCGGTTCCTACAGGCAACCGGGGGTGCGGCATCCGCTGCCGCACTCGCTGGCTGTACTGGTGGCGGTGACAACAACGGTGACGGCGACAACACGAGCAACAACGGCGGCGGTGACGGCACCAGCAACGGTGGAGGAAACAACGGAAACGGTAACACGCTCCAGCTGCTCAACTCCACGATGACCACGCTCGACCCGGTCAAGGCGACCGACACGGCGTCTGGGACGGTCATTCAGCAGGTCTTCGACGGCCTGACGAACTATCCGAACGGCGAGATTGCGGTCGAAAATCTGATCGCTGACTCGCACGAGGTCTCCGACGACCAGAAGACCTACACGTTCAAACTCAAGGAAGGCGTGAAGTTCCACAACGGTAAGGAAGTCAAAGCGAAGGACTTCATCTACTCCTGGCGTCGCCTCGCCGAATCGAAGAACTCCCGTCGACAGTACTTCGTGCTCGACTCCATCGGCATCAAGCACGAGGAGACGACGAAAACGTACAAGGACGACGACGGCAAACACGAGCTGACCGTCGCAAAGGCGGACTCCCTCGCGATCAAGGCGCCGGACGATTACACGCTCGAAATCACGCTCGAAAAGCCGTTCCACGCCACGCTCGAAATGCTCGCCTACACGTCCTTCGCGGCGATTCCGGAAGGCATGATCGGCGACATCGACGGCTACGATGGCAAGGTGAAACAGACGAAGTTTGCGACGAAGAAACCCATCGGTGCCGGCCCGTTCGAGTTCGACCACTGGC
>NZ_JBAWAC010000378.1:0-1865 GCF_049589095.1 Haladaptatus sp.
TGGCTGTCCTTCCGCGAGGAGTTCGCCGTTGTTCAGTACGTAGATCCGGTCACAGATGTTCATCACGAAGTCCATGTTGTGTTCGACGACGAGGAGCGTCTTCTCCTCGTTTATCTCCCCGAGCAGCGTCCGAAGTTCCGTTCTGGTCGTCGGGTTCAGTCCGGCGGCCGGTTCGTCTAGCAGGAGTAACTCGGCGTCGGTCATCAGCGCCATCGCGAGTTCGAGGAGCTTTCTGTGTCCGTAGTTGAGGTCGGCGGCGAGCGTGTCGCCTTCCGACGGAATCCCGACCCGATCGAGCAACTCGTCGGCTCGCTCGGTGACGGCGTCGGGGTACGGACGGAAGAGGTCGAACGTCGACTCCGACCCGTGGTCGACGCTTGCCAGCAGGTTCTCGCGGGCGGTCATACCCTCGTACACCCGAACCTCCTGAAACACGCGGACGATACCGCGCTGGGCGATCACGTGTTCTTTCGTCCCCGTGATGTCGGTGCCGTTGAACTCGATGGTTCCCTCGTCTACCTGGAGCGCGCCAGTGATGCAGTTGAACAGCGTCGATTTGCCCGCCCCGTTCGATCCGATAAGGCCGACGATGTCGCCGTCACCGACTTCGATGTCGACGTGGTCGACGGCGGTCAATCCGCCGAAGGTCTTGGTGACGTCTTGACCGATCAGTTCGGTCATTCACTCCTCACCTCCCGCCGTGCCACGATTTCGCAATTTGTCCACCCGCTGTCTGGTGACTCCGAGGACGTCCTTCCCCTCCAGATAGCCGAGGATTCCGTTGGGCGCGCCGATCACGATTGCGACGAGGATGATCCCGAACACGACGAGGTACGCGTCGCGCATCGACACGCCGGTGATCGTTCCAACAGCGTCGACCATCGGGCCGCCGCTCCAGAGCGTGTTGCGCAGTTCCCAGAGGAACGCCGCCCCAAGGACAGGCCCCCAGAGACGGCCCATTCCGCCGACCAGCGCCATGAGGATCATCAGCACCGTCCAGTCGATGTTGAACGCCGTTCCCGGGCTGACGTAGGAGTTCTGGTAGGCGAAGAGCGCGCCCGCGAAGCCGGTCAGGAGTGCGCTCATCCCCCACGCGACGATCTTGTACTTCGTGGTGTCGATGCCCATCGCGCGCGCTTTGGCTTCGTCGTCCCGAATCGCGTTCAGGCCGTACCCGAACCGCGTGTTCATCAGGTACCAATAGACGATCACGGTCACCACGGCGAGGCCAACGAACAGCAGGAAAAAGGTTCGATCGACCTGTGCAAAGCCCGGAAGCGGAAGCGTCTGTCCGCTGCCGCCCCCGGTCTGTTTCAGGTTCGCGACGTACTGCTGGGTCGCCACGAGGACGCCCAGCGTCGCGACGGCGAAGTAGTGACCCCGTAGCCTGAGCAACGGGTAGCCGAGGATGAGAGCATAGACGAGTGCGACGACCCCGGCAGCGACGAACGCGACCGGGAAGCCGTACGTCCCGACGAGCGTCCCCTTCATCAGCACAACGACCGTGTACACGCCGATGCCGAAGAAGGTGATGTTGCCGAACGAGGCATAGCCCGTCTGGCCGCCGATGAGATCCCACGCCAGCGCCAGTACGACGAACTGGAGGATGCGACTCATCACGGTGTACTGACTTGTCTTGATTCCGACCCCGACGTACGGCGCGACGAGGTAGAACGCGGCCCGGAGGAGGACGTATACGGCGACGATGAGGACGATGATTCCGAGCACGGTGCCAATCGCGCCGGCCGTTCGGCCGTAGACGGTTCGGTATCGCTCCGGTACCGACCGGCGGAGCGTCCGCCTCGAGCGCCGTGAGACGCCGTCGAGGGCTCGCTTCGGGTTGTCGACGTCGAGTTCGTCAGCGT
>NZ_JBAWAC010000379.1:0-4452 GCF_049589095.1 Haladaptatus sp.
CGTCAAATCCAACGCCATCCTGTTCGCCAAAGGTACCGAGACGGTCGGCATCGGCGCGGGACAGGTCAGCCGCGTGGATGCGGTCGAGATTGCAAAAATGAAAGCGGACCGCGACGCCGACGGCAAGGACGCCGACGGCGCGGTCATGGCCAGCGACGCTTTCTTCCCGTTCCCGGACGGCATCGAGGAGGCCGCCGAGGCGGGCATCGAAGCGGTTATCCAACCCGGCGGGTCGGTCAACGACGACGACGTCATCGAAGCCGCGAACGAGCACGATATGGCGATGGTGTTCACCGGGAGTCGGTGCTTTAGGCACGACTGAGCGAAGCGAAGGAGGGCCTAAAGCCAGCGAGACGCAGCGCCAAAGGCGATCGTCTCGCGCGGTTTTCGCCAAGAACGAACGAAGTGAGTGACTGGCGAACGTTTTCTATCTGATTCTGACGAAAATCTCGTGACGGGAAACGTCTAAAGCCAGCGAGACGCAGCGTCCGGAGGGCGACCGTCTCGCGTGGTTTTCGCCATGAACGAACGGGGTGAGTGAATGGCGAACTGCGCTACTGCTCACTGTTTTCGACCCATCCACGAACCTCACGAGCGACCTCGTTTGGGGCGAGGTCGCTCGTGTTGACGACTTCGATTCCGTGGTCAGTTCCCTCGTCTCGATACCACCGGTTGACGTCGAGCATGAAGTCGATGTCGCCCTGTGCCATCGCCCGCTCGCGCAGTCGTTCTTCGAGGTCGGCATCGTCACAGACGAGCGCACAGCGTTCGATAGTGGCGAAATAACGTGTCTCGGGGCTATCGTCGATGTCGTGCGGGTGGACGCCGCCGACGAAGAGGGCCCGCCGACCGGCGGCGTGAAGCGTCATGCAGACCCGAAAATCGAGGTCGCAGATGGCCTCCCACGAGAGATTTCCGTTCGTCAGATCGATGTGCAGGTCTCCCTCGTAAACCGTGGGACAGATCTCACCGTCCAGTAACCCGGCGGTCGTGGATTTCCCGACGCCCGGTGCGCCCTCCAACGAGTACAGGGGAAGATAGCGGAACTGGAATCGCTCACCGCACTCGGGACATTCGGCGGTCGCGTGTCCGTCCTCGGAGTCGAGAATCCGTTTTTCGATGTCGGAATTCCGGCATCCGGGACAGAAGTGTAACATCAATCCGTTGGATGAGTAACCGATACAAAAGCGTAGCGAGACCGTGACACAGATCCACACTGCGAACGTCCAGTGGCGAAATCCCTTCTGCTACGGGTAGTTGAACGATTGAGCAACTATTCAACTATGCTCGAATGGTCTCCTACAGCTTCTTTCACCCCGATTTACCGAACGCGAATCCTCGGTGCTCGAACGCCCGAGGAATGGCTTAATGTACGAGCCAGCCAAACCATCAGTCGATGAACGCGTTCGCCAGCACCAAGGTCAAGCGGCTGTTCGCCGCGTTCGTGGTGTCCCTCCTCACCCTCCTTGCAATCGTGGTGTTTGGGGTGTTCGGCACGCTCGCCGCGCTCGGCAGTCCGGCGTACGCGAACGCGCCCCTGATCCCCGCGTTCTTCCGCGCCGCGTTTCCGTACGTCGCCGCGTTCTTCTTCGATGCGGTGGTGTCCTGCGTCTTCTTCGTCTGGCTGGCCGTCACCATCGTTCAGGGGGTATCGGTTCCGCGGAGCGATCGACTCGGACGAATGGCTCGCGTCGCGGAGGCGGTTTCGCCGCGCGCTCGCGAGGTCGGTCTCTCGGAGCACGTCACGCCGACGAAGGAGGACCGGATGAAGGAACTGAAGCGACAGTACGTCGCGGACGAGATCGACGAGTACGAGTTCGAACGACGGATGATGCGACTGTTGGACGAAGGACGAACGAACGACGGTGCTCACCGCGATACACGACGGTGGTTCGAGCGGGATTTCGAACGGGAGTACGAGTGGGAGTTCGAGCGGTAGCTTCCGAGCGTTGGACCGGGAACCCTTGGAACTGAAAAGACGTCCCTCCCGAGTGGAATCGTAGCCGGTTCCGAATTGCCGGGAATCTCAACTCCGACAATCTAAAGCGCTCGGCTTCTGTCCTCACAGCTATGGACTACCACGAGGCCGCGAACTTTCTTTTCGACCTGCGGCGCTTCCGTCCGAAGCCGGGGACGGACTCCACCGCAAACCTCCTCTCCCACCTCGGCAATCCACACGACGGCGGACGGTTCGTACAGGTCGCCGGGTCGAACGGAAAGGGCAGTACGGCCCGAATGACCGAGCAGGTACTCCGCGAAGCGGGGCTGTCGGTCGGTCTCTACACCTCCCCACATTTCGACGACGTTCGCGAACGAATCACGGTCGATGGACGAAAGATCACCGAGACGGCCATCGTCGAGTACGTCGAGTCCGTCTACCACTACGTAACGGAGACGGCGACTCGCGGCGACTCGCCGACCTTCTTCGAGGGAATGACCGCGATGGCGTTGTGGTATTTCGCCCGGGAGGACGTGGACGTGGCCATCCTCGAAGTCGGTATCGGCGGGCGCTACGACGCGACGAGCGTGATCGACCCGGTCGCCGCCGCCGTCACCAGCGTCACGCTCGAACACACGGGCATCCTCGGCGAGACCATCGAGGAAATCGCCACCGACAAAGCACACGTGGCACCGGGAACTACACCGCTCGTCACCGGCACGCAAGGAGACGCCCTCGATGCCGTTCGAAAACAGGCGGGCGACGTGATCGTCGTGAGCGACGGCGAGGACGACGACAGCGACGTGCGAGCGACCTACGGCGGACGGACGAACCACACCGAGGCCGCAGTTTCCATCTCCGGAGCGGATTGGAGCGTCGAGACCGCGATTCCACTGCTCGGGGAATATCAGGCGCAGAACGCGGGCATCGCCGCGGCCCTCGCCCGCCAAGTCGCGAACGTAACGGAGAACGAACTCGCCCGAGGACTGCGGAAGGGATTCTGGCCCGGCCGGTTCGAAGTGATGGGAACGAACCCGCTCGTCGTGCTCGACGGCGCGCACAACCCCGGTGCGTGTGCGGCCCTCGCCAACACCATCGCGGAATTCGACTACGACGACCTCCACTTCGTCTTCGGCGCGATGCACGACAAGGATATTCAGGGGATGGCCGACGCGCTTCCGACGCCCGACCACGTCGTCGCGACTCACGCCAACATCGGCCGGGCGGAGGACGAAGAGGTCGTCGCACGCGTGTTTGAAGCCGAAGACGTCGAACGAGTCGACCGAGTTAGTTCGGTCGAAAGCGCGCTCGATACGGCGCTCGATGCGGCCGAGGAGGACGATTTTGTCCTCGTCGTGGGGTCGCTGTTCGCCGTAGCGGAGGCACGGACACGCTGGACGCGCGCGGAGATTCCGAAACGAATCGCCTCGTTGGAGGACGCACGGGAAGCGCTGGAAAGCACGCACGCCACCAGACCCGAACGCCATCTCGCGCAGGGCAAGGCGGTTCACCGAGTCGTGAAGACCCGCGTCCAGACGCGACAGGCCCAGTACATCAAAGCCGAGATGCTCTCGCTCGGCGGCGAATGTGCGCAATCCGGCCTCCACGAACGGGACGACGAAAACATCGACGTGCTGTTGATGGGGACGCTTGCACAGTATCGGCGACTCGTGAGGCGACTGGACGACTCACCGTACGGCTTGTCGACCTTCGCCAACGACCTTCGGGACACGCTCGGCATTGGGGACGTGGCGGGCGGTCACGGGTACCCGTGGGAAGGCCGGACGGCGGTAATGGGCATCCTCAACGTGACGCCCGACAGTTTCCACGACGGCGGGCAGTACGAGGCATACGAGGACGCCATCGACCAAGCGAAGCGGATGGTCAACGCGGGCGTCGACATCATCGATATCGGCGGCGAGAGCACCCGCCCAGGTGCCGACGAGGTTCCGGACGAGGCGGAGATCGAGCGCATCGTTCCCGTCATCGAGGAAATTCGTGACCTCGACGTCATGATCTCCGTCGATACGCGAAAGGCCGCCGTGGGTCGCGCCGCGTTGGAAGCGGGTGCGGACATCCTGAACGACGTGTCGGGACTCGAAGACCCCGAGATGCGATTCGTCGCCGCCGAATACGACGCACCGCTGGTCGTCATGCACAGCCTCGATGCACCCGTCGTTCCGGAGCACACGGTGGAGTACGACGACGTCGTCGAGGACGTCATCGCGGAACTGGAAGAGCGCGTCCTGCTCGTACAGAAGGCGGGTCTCGACCGGAGCAAAATAATCGTGGACCCCGGACTCGGATTCGGGAAGACCGCCGGGGAGAACTTCGAACTGCTCGGACGGACCGGCGAACTGCACGCGCTCGACTGTCCCGTCCTCATCGGTCACTCGCACAAATCCATGTTCGATTCCATAACCGACGAGGACAGAACCGCCGCGACGGTTGCCGGGACGGCCATCGCCGCGGAACGCGGCGCGGACATCGTTCGAGTCCACGACGTCGAGGAG
>NZ_JBAWAC010000380.1:0-4980 GCF_049589095.1 Haladaptatus sp.
GAGATGGTGTTTCGGGATCGGTCCCGACGAGAGTGCGGCGAGAAATCCGGCACGCTTGACGACTGTCGAAATCAGCGCTTCCGGTCCACTCTCGTCGGACATGAGTTACCGACCGTTTCCCACCCGAATGTTATAAATCTGTCTTAAAACACAGCAACAATTATATACCTTGTTCGGAATTCGAGACGCGTTTTAACAGAAGATACGATTTCTCGATTTCGAATTCCGTTCGGTGAATTAAAGTGATAATCCCTCGTTTCGATGGTTTTTCCGCCCGAGCGTTCGGTTCGGGCGTCGGTTCCCGCTACGCGACGGCCCGATACCACCACGAACCCACTCGCAAGGAGATACGCATGGTCACAAGTCAGCATTCACTCGGACGTAGTAACGAAACAACCAACCCATCGTTATCCGAACTGTTCGCCATCCTCGAACATCGCCTCCGTCGCATCGTTCTGGGACATCTCTCGGTACGCGAACCCCCCGTCTCGTTGTCAGAACTCGTCACGGTCATCGACGAGGACGAGTCGGTCCTCGCGACAGACCGTCGGCAACTTACCATCGAACTACACCACAATCACCTCCCGCGACTCTCGGACTGGGGACTTATCAGCTACGACAGTGAGTCGAACACGGTCGAATGCGCCTTCGACGACCCCGAGATAGAAACGTCTCTCGACCGCATCTCCGGGTCGTCCATCAGAATGTGAGGTGCGGCGGTAGAGGCCGCACCCGTCAGAGACACATTGCAGTACCGACTGCCTGCCGTGACAGTGAAGACACTATCCGCAGGCGTTAAGTTAGTGTGACTGAGTGGGCATATGTCTTTGGTTAGTGACTTCATGTCGTCGATTCATTCTATACGTATCTGCACATATATTCGAGATTACCCTGAGTCGAACACAAGATTTAGGCGCGTTTGCCGGGCAGTATTCACATGGCAAGTAGCGACTGGGGGGATTGGCTCCCGCGAGAAGTCGAGGAAACGACACCGGATGGAATCGCGCTCTGGTATCTCGGTTGCAACGGGTTCGTCCTGAAGGGGAGCGACGAAACGACGCTGTTCATCGACCCGTACGTCGGCACGGGTGATCCGCCACGAACCGTTCGGATGATTCCCGTCCCATTCGACCCGGAAGACGTGACGGAAGCCGATGCAGTGCTGGCGACCCACGAACATACCGACCACGTCCACGGGCCGAGCCAAGCACCCATCCTCGCCTCGACAGGCGCGACGTTCTACGCACCCGACGACAGCCTCGCCGTCGCACGTGAGGACGAGCAGTGGACGGACAACTGGGACGCCTCGGACGACCAGTTCGAGGAAGTAGCGGAGGGAGAAACGTTCGAAGTCGGCGAATTCACGATTCACGTCGAACCGAGCCACGACGCCGACGCGACACATCCCGTCTCCTACGTCATCGAACACGGTGACGTCACCTTCTTCCACGGCGGCGATACCAAACCCGGCGAGGAACTCGAAACCATCGGCGAATCCTACGACATCGACCTCGGCGTACTCGCCTTCGGCTCCGACGGCTGGATTCCCGACAAGGAAACCCGCGAACCGAAGTACACGAAGTGGTACAGCGACGAAAACGAAATCGCCGACGCGGCGAACGCCCTCCAACTCGATACGCTCCTCCCGACCCACTGGGACATGTGGAAAGGGCTGACGGCGGACCCGACGGCGCTGTACGACCACACGCGGAGCTACGAGTATCCGAACGCACTGGAGATCATCGAGATGGGCGACCGTGTCGAACTGAACTAGAAAAAACGGCGAACGGCGATTTTCGTGCGTTCAGTGCGAGTGGCCGGTCGCCTGCTCGAACGTGATGCCGATACGCTCCTCGAACAGCTCTCGTGCTTTCTCCTCGATGGCGACGACTTCCTCGTCGGGTTGGCCCTGCGTGTGGTGAACGGCCGCGTGGGCCTGCTGGACGAAGGAGACGACGGCCATGTCGCCGATGACGGTCTCGCGCGATTCGTCCTCCTCGCGGAGCAGGTCGATGAGTCCCGGCGGGAGTTCGACTTCGTCGGTGTTTCCGTCCGGTCCTTCGATGGTGTACGTTTCCGTCTCGACGGAATCTGTTTCTACCATACCACCCGTTTTGACGTGAAGCGTTAAGGGTCTGTGGATGGCGACTGCACGGCGATGACTGTTTCAATCATCTGAGTAGATAGGTACTGGTTATTCGTAACTTCCTTCATCCTATTCCCCGAAAACGGTACCAAAGACCACTTAACGGTGGATTTTGTAGAGTAGGTCGATGTTCCAGACCGAGACGCATCCCTATGACTCGATAGTGACAGGAACGTGTGCCGTGCGGTCATCTCGTTCGTAATGGCCACAGTACTTCTCGTCGTGGTCGTCGCGTTGATCGCATCGCTGTTCATGTCGTGGACGGTCGGCGCGAACAGCAACTCCGCACCCGTCGCACCTGCCGTCGGCGCGAACGCGCTGTCGATCCTGCGGGCCGCACTGTTGGTGGGACTCGTCGCCGGGCTCGGAGCGATCGTCCAAGGTGGAAGCATTTCCGAGACCATCGGAAAGGACCTCGTCACCGGTGTGACGATAACGCCGGTCGCGGCCGCGGCGGCCCTCCTGACGGCCGCGACGCTCATCACCATCGGCAACACGCGTGGATACCCGATTCCGTCGGCCTTCGCCGTCACGGGCGCGATGGTAGGTGCCGGTATCTCACTCGGCGGCGGCTTTGCGACGCACGAGTACGTCAAAATCCTCGCGTTCTGGTTCACGATTCCGGTCACGAACGCCATCATCGCCTACGGCGTCGCCCGAGCGTTGCGAAGCGAATCGGTACCGGAATCGATCGGCGTTCCCGTGCTGGCCGGACTCGTCGGCTACGCAGTAGCCAACATCCAACTGACGGTCACTCCGAAATCGAACGGGACACCCGGTTCGATCGCCCGGACCCTCTCCACGGATTGGGACCTGCTTCCGGGTCACCTCGTCGGAAGCTACACCTTCGGGATGGTCTTCGTCAGCGTCGTCTTCGGCATCCTCGCCGTCCTGGTCACTCGGTTGGCGCTCGTGAACGACGAGCAGAAAGGAATCAATCGATTTCTCGTCGTCCTCGGTCTCATGGTCGTGTTCACGAGCGGCGGGACACAGGTCGGCCTCGCGACCGGTCCGCTGGAAGCCATCTTCGAAACCGACCTGCATATCTCCACGGTGTACCTGCTCGCGCTCGGCGGTCTCGGCATCCTCGTCGGCGCGTGGACGCGGGCACCACGACTCATTCAGGCGGTCGCACAGGAGTACGCCTCGCTCGGCCCGCGGCGGTCGATCGCCGCGCTCATTCCGGCGTTCCTCATCGCTCAACTTGCGATCGTTCTCGGCATTCCGATCTCGTTCAACAAGGTGATGATATCGAGCATCGTCGGCGCTGGCTTGGCCGTTCGTTCCTCGAATTCGGGCGGCGGCGTTTCGGCGTCGAAAGCCGGGTACACCGTCGGCGCGTGGGTCGTGTCGATGGTCGGTGCCGGGTTCATCAGCTTCGGGCTGTATCGACTGCTGACGATGGTGCCGGGGTTCACGTAATCAGGAGAGCAACTGGTCGACGATGGCTTCCTTCGCGGCGGCGGTCTTCATTTCCTCCCACGTAGCGAACTCCGTCGTCTCCACGACGTAGCTATCGAGACGTTCGTCCGGGAGTTCGTCCATCCGACCCGGCTCTTCGAGGTTCCACGCGCTCTCGCGGTAGAAGGCGTGGAACGAGTCGAACTGGGTGTATCTTTGCATGAACTCCTCCGAGAAGAACTCGTCCGAGTTCACACGGGTTCCCGCCTGTAACTCGAAGACCCGTTCGAGCGCCTCTTCGAGTCGACCGTGAAGCGGTTCGAGTTCGGAGACGCGGAGGTCGAAGTCCATGCGGGTCTGTACCGGAATGACGGAACTAAACCCTGTGGTTGCAACTTCAACCCGAAAATACGGTTCGGATATTCGGATCAGTCGTCGGAGGCCGCTGCGCCCTCTTGAGTGGCACTCGCTTCGCCGAGTTCGGCCGTCTCCAGGTAGTCGTCCGCATCGAGTGCGGCCTTACACCCCATGCCTGCCGCAGTCACGGCCTGCTGGTAGTGGAAGTCCACAACGTCGCCCGCACCGAAGATGCCGGGGACGGCCGTCTTCGTCTGGTTGCCGCCCTCTCCGCCTTCCGTTCGGATGTAGCCTTCCTCGTCCAGTTCGACGCCCGTGTCTTCGAGGTATCCCGTGTTCGGCGTGTGGCCGATGGCGAGGAACACCGCGCCCACGTCGAAGTCGAATTCCTCGGTCTCGGGGTCGTCGAGCTTTTGTGATGGTTTCCCTTCGGGGTTCGTCACCATCGTGACGTGGTCCACGCCCTCCTCGGGCGAGCCGTGAATCTCGGTGACTTCGGTGTTCTTCATGACTTCGATTTCGCCAGCATCGACCTTCTCCTGCAGGCGGTCCTGCCAGTAGTTCTCCGCGCGGAACTCCTCGCGGCGGTGGACGAGGTACACCTTCTTCGCGAACTTGGTCAGGAACGTCGCTTCCTCGAAGGCGGCGTCGCCGCCGCCGATGACCACCATCTCCTCGTCGCGGAAGAACGCGCCGTCGCAGGTCGCACAGGTCGAGACACCGTACCCCATCAGTTCGTCCTCGCCCGGAATCGACAACGTTCGGGCACTCGCACCGCTGGCCGCGATGAGCGCGTCGGTCGTGTACACATCGCCGTTCGTCAACTCGACGCGGAACGGACGCGAGGACTCGTCCACGTCCGCGATGATGCCGGTTTTTACCTCGGCACCGAACCGCTCGGCCTGCTGTTGCATGTTGTTGATCAGTTCCGGCCCGCTGATTCCGTCGGGGAATCCGGGGTAGTTCTCCACGTCCGTCGTGAGCGTCAACTGTCCGCCGGGTTCGTCGCCCTGCAGGACGAGGGGGTCGTTGTTCGACCGCGCGGAGTAGATGGCCGCGGTCAGTCCCGCGATTCC
>NZ_JBAWAC010000381.1:0-5135 GCF_049589095.1 Haladaptatus sp.
GTCCAACATCACGCCGATGTGCGTGGCGATTCCGGCCTGCCGGAAGTGAATCCGTCCGCTTCCGTCCACCACGGCGAGGTCGGGCGAGACGGTCAACTTCTCGAAGGCGCGCAAAATTGCGGTTCCCTCCCGAAACGACAGCAGTCCGGGGATGTACGGAATCTCCGTCTCGACGGCGGCGTGGACGCGCTCCACGACCTCCCCGTCCCGCGACGCGACGAGCGCGCTCACGGCGAGGTCGTCGATGAAGGCTTGGTCCACGCCGACGACGACGGGGGAGTCATTGGTTGCGGGCGTTTCGTCACCGGTCGGCAGGTGCGTCTGCTCCTCGTCGGTCGCTTCCGCACGAACGCTCCCCGCGTCGAAGTCGAACGCGTCCTCGAAAATAGCCGTCTCCGCCACCTCGTACTGAAGCGCTTCCATCTCCTCGCGCGAGAGCGACGCGTCCGGAACGAATTCGGGGTGGGCGAGGTCGGTCATCGCATCAGAACCGGCGGCGGCCACCGCCCATGCCGCCGCGTCCGCCGCCCCCGCCGATGTCGAGTTCGGAGGGGCCGCTGGTACCGTGTTCTTTCACCCACGCGCCGTACAGCAGGCCGATTCCCAGTCCGGTAAGGTGGGCCAGTTGGGCGACGCCGTTCGCGCCTGGTCCGGCGGAAACGCTCACGAATCCGGAGTAGATGGCGAAGCCGATGGTCGCCACCCAGAGTGGCAGTGGGAGGATGAAGTAAATGTATATTTTCATGTTCGGGTTCAGCACCGTGAGGACGCCCATAACGGCCATGATAGCGCCGCTCGCGCCGCGAACTGCGGCGTTTCCGCCCATCAACCCGACGACGCCGACCTGCGCCAATCCGGCGAGGATGCCGCTAGCGAGGAACAACGCGGTGAACTTCTTGCTCCCGATGTACCGCTCCAGCACCTGTCCGAAGAAGTACAGCACGATACCGTTGAAGAGGATGTGGAAGAAACTGTACGGGTCGTGTGCGAAGATGGACGTGACCCACGTCCAGACGCGGGCGATGTGATTCGTCTGGAGGACGAACAGTTTGTCGAACAGCGCCACATCCCCCATCACGTTGAGGACGAACACCTCCGCGACGAACGTCAGCACCATCAGCCCGAGGAACACGAACGTCATGTTCCCGCGGAAGTAGCTCAGCGGGCCGCCGGTGCGGGCGGCGGCACTGAATCGACCGCCACTGTCGTTCGCGCTGTCATCGAAGCCACTGTCGAACACTCCCTCCGGGTCGTTCCACTTATCCAACCCCGGACAGGAGTGATTCTCCGGGAGTCGGTGCTCAGCACAGAACGTCCCGCCGCACATCCGGCACTGGTACGGCATATTCTCGTTCTGCCCACACACGTCGCATTGCGCCATTGTTCCATGGTTTGAACCGACCGGTCAAATGGGTTTGGGTGCGTGGCGGACGTGGAAAATAGGGGGAGAAAATCGAGCGCCGAGAAACCGTCGAGCGAATCGGATTTCCGCGCACAGTAGACAGGGAAATTGTAGAACTATCGGATTGTCGTCATCGATCCGAAGCCGGATTCCAGAAACCACAGCAGTTGGCCGGTCAGCGTGTCCGGTTCGTCGTGGTCGTCGGCCGAACCCGAAAGTTCGGTTGGGTGATGTCCCGAGTGCAGAGGGCAGGAAGTTTTTGACTGCTGACCGAGGAGTATGGAATGTGAAGGAGTACGAACGAAAAGGACTGCTGGAGCGGGTCGAACGTGAAAGCGCGACCCTGGGCGCGTCGATTCCCGAGTCGATTTCGGTGCAGGGAGAGGAGATCGACCTCCGCGAGTTCGTCTTCGAAATCAAACGTCGGGAAACGATCCCGGAGGGCGAACGCGACCGCGTGGAACGGGCGAAACGGAACCTGCGCCGCGAGCGCCTCCAGCGCAAGGAACGGCTGGAAGAGGCGGACATCACCAAGGAAGAGGGCGAACAGTTGGTCGAGAACATCATCGGCATCGACCGCGCGCTGAACGCGCTCGAAAACCTCGGGTCGACGAATCTGGAAGCCGAAGGGAGTGCCAAGGAGGCCGCCGACCAGAAACGGTGGATGTCGTTCCTCCAGCAGGCGCTCGGCAACGAAAGCAGCGGGAAACGATCACGATTATGAGTCGAAACGAGGAAGTCGCGGCGTTGTTCGAGGAGTACGCCGACTTGGTCGAAGCACAGGACGTCCAGTACAAACCGCAGGCCTACCGCCGGGCGGCGGACAACATCCGCGACTACCCGGAGGACATCGCGGAGTTGGCCGAGCAGGGACCCGACGCAGTCGGGGAAATCCCGCAGGTCGGCGACTCGATTGCGAGCAAAGTCATCGAATACTTCGAGACCGGCGAAATCGAGGAACTGGAGGAGGAACGCGAGAACCTCCCCGTCGAGATGGTCGAACTGACGCGCGTCGAGGGCGTCGGCCCGAAGACGGTCGGGAGCCTCTACGAGGAACTCGGTATCCGAACGCTGGACGACTTGGAGGACGCGGCCCGCGAGGGGGAGATTCAAGAGATCAAGGGCTACGGTCCCAAGACGGAGGAGAACATCCTCGACGGTATCGAGTTCGCCCGGACGGTACGGGGACGGGAACTGCTCGGCGACGCTCGGCCGGTCGGGGACCAGGTGCTCGCCTTCTTCGACGGGATTCCGTCCGTCGGGCGGCACGAACTCGCCGGGTCGCTTCGGCGCTGGCGCGAGACCATCGGCGACATCGACGTGCTCGCCGAGAGCGAGGAAGACGAGAAGGAGGCGGTCATCGAAGCGTTCACCGACTGGGAGCGGGCGACGGAGGTCATCGAATCGGGGACCGACAAGGCCGCCATCCGCGTCTCGGACATGCGCATTGATCTCCGCGTCGTCGTCCCCGAGGAGTTCGGCAGCGCGCTCCAGTACTTCACCGGAAGCAAGAACCACAACATCACCCTGCGGAACTACGCCATCGAACAGGGGTACAAGGTGAACGAGTACGGCGTGTTCGACGTGAGTGATGTCGAGAACCCCGACGCAGGCCAGCGCGTCGGCGAGAAGGTCGCGAGCGAGACGGAAGCCAGCATGTACGAGGCGCTCGGCCTGCCGCTCATCGCGCCCGAAATGCGCGAGGACAACGGCGAAATCGATGCCGCGCTGAACGACGACCTCCCGAATCTCATCGAGGAGGGCGACGTGCGCGGCGACCTCCACCTGCACACGAATTGGTCGGACGGAAACAACACCATCGCGGAGATGATCGAGGGCGCGGACGAGTTCGGCCACGACTACATCGTCATCTCCGACCACGCGACGGGGTCCGGGATGGTCGGCGGCGTCGGATTGGACGACGACGAACTCGAAGAACAGATAGCCGAGGTGCGTGCGGCCGCCGAGGACGCCCCCATCGACGTGTTCACCGGCGTCGAGGCGAACATCGACCCGGACGGCGGAATCAGCGTCGGTGACGACGTGCTCGCCGAACTGGATATCGTCGTCGCCTCGCCGCACAGCAGTCTGGACGGCGACGCCACCGAGCGGTTGATCCGGGCGATCGAACACCCGAGCGTCGATATTCTCGGCCATCCGAGCGGCCGACTCATCAACCAACGGCCGGGCCACGATTTCGACGTTCGGGAAGTGGCGAGCGCCGCCGCGGACAACGGCGTCGCGCTGGAAATCAACAGCAACACGCACCGTCTCGACCTCTGGGGTGCGGCGGTGCAGGTCGCGGTCGAGGAGGGCGTGACCATCGCCATCGACACCGACGCTCACAGCCCCGGCGAGTACGGGAACATCAGATACGGGGTTCACACCGCGCGGCGGGGCTGGGCCGAGGCGGACGACGTGCTCAACACCCGCGACGCCGCGGGCGTCCGCGAGTTCCTGCACTGATGGACCGCCTCTTTCTCGACGTGATGTTGGGAAAGCTCACGACGTACCTGCGGATGTGTGGCTATGACGCCGCGTACGCGCTGGACAGGGGTGTCGAGGACGACGACGCGATTCTCGAACTGGCCGAATCCGAGGACAGGACACTTCTCACGCGGGACGTGGAACTCGCGGGGCGTTCCGAGGACGCGATTTGCATCGAGTCGCTCGACGTGGAGGACCAGTTGGGAGAACTGCGAGAGCACGGGTTTTCCCTCTCGCTCTCCGAACCCGCCCGTTGTTCGGACTGTAACGGGCGACTGGTTCGAGAGCGTGAGGGAAAGGAGATACCGGAACACGTCCCCGACGGAAAGAGGGTGTGGCGCTGTCGGGACTGTGGAAAGCTATTCTGGAAGGGAAGCCACTGGGAGTCGGTCGAAGAGACGCTGTCGGAACTCTAGCGGTTGGACTGCCAGCGGTCGCAGGCGTCCATGTCGGTCATTCGCTGGTCGTGGAGTCCGCAGTACGGTGTCATCCCGGTGTCAGTACGGGCGTAATCGAAGTGGACGCAGTTGCCGCAGTACGCGTCCGTCGGGCCCACCGGGGACGAAGCGGACGGCCGGTCGGTATCCATCGGCGAGGTGATGTCGTCGCTCGCCGCGCCGCCGTCACTAACGGGGGCGGTGGGTGTCGGTTTCGCGCTAGGGGATTCCATACCGGTCGGGTCGTCGCCGAAGACGCCGATACCGCCCAACCCGCGTTGTTTCTCGACTTCGACGATTTTCGTCTCGCCCTTTCGCGTGACTTCCATCGTGACGGTCCCGCCGGGGTCGTTCCGCGTCTTGAAGTTGACGACGGCGGTGAACAGACACCAGAACGTCGTCATGAGGCCGACGAAGTAGACCGCGACGACGGGCAGCGTGAGGTGTTGGCCGTGTCCGGCCCAGTGATGCGGGTAGGCGTACCAGAACATGGCGACGCCGAGAATCGTGATGCTGGACCCGATGGCCGCCGCCGCGCGCACGCGGTCGCTCGTCGCCGGGAGGACGACGAACACACCGACGAAAACGGCGGGAACGCCCAGTCCGGCGGAGATACCCGCGAACTTCCGTGCGCCATACATGTCCAACCCGACGGCCGAGAACAGGTTCGTCGTCGCCGCGAGGATTCCCACGACGACGAGCAACGACCCGACGAGAAACAGGCCGACGCCGAGATAGAGACGTCGGGGGCGTTTTTTCACGCCGCCGTGCCCTTCGTACGTTTCCCCGAGGCTTATCATGTGTCTGCC